>CALKYI010000181.1 GCA_938003665.1 uncultured Flavobacteriales bacterium | reverse complement strand
AGAGCCGCCATCGCCTTCCTCAGAACCACCACCCTCACCAGAGTCGCCATCACCTTCGTTAGAACCACCGCCCTCGTCAGAGCCACCATCACCTTCGTCAGAACCGCCACCCTCACCTGAGCCGCCGTCCTCAGAACCTTCGCAGAACCAAGGCCCGACCGTCGGGAATCCCAAACACTCGGCGTAGCACATGTTGGGTACTTGCACACCCTGCCCTTCGACAATCATGATGCACACCGGCTCACCAGCTGCGTCAGCACACCCGGTGCATTCCGCGAGGGCCGCTTCCAAATCAAAATCTTGGGCTTGGACCGTCGAGAAGGTTCCAACGGCGATCAGAAGGAGTGTCAAAAAATGGCGCATGATGTTCGAACGTTTTGCTCGAATTTACAGCGATTTCGATGGATGCGCTAGATGGGCAACCGCTCCAACGCCATCAAGAACGCCACCGTCCCGGTAACGGCACAGACGAAAACTTGCTGCTCACGCGCGGTCACACCGGCGGCTCGCGCAAGAGAAGCTACCGCCAAGCACACCGCCAAAATGAGCAATTGCCCTGCTTCCACCCCCAAATTGAAGCGCAGCAACGGCATCACAATGCTTTCGCCTTCCTCCCGCATCATCCGGAAGAACGAGCTGAACCCGAGGCCATGAATCAGGCCAAATCCAACCGTAGCAGCGTACGTAATGCCTGCCCCGCGTTTGCCTTTTTGCCCGGCTCCACGTCGCAGATTCCAGAGGGCCGTAACCGTGATGGTCACCGGAATGAGAAACTCAATCCACGCCCCGTCTGCATGCACCCAGCCCATGCCCGCAAGGAGCAACGTGATGCTGTGTCCGAGCGTAAACGCCGTTGCCAACAGCACCACCCGCCAGGCGTCTGCCAAACTCGCCCACGCCACTAGTGCCAGGAGGTAAAGCATGTGGTCGTATCCGTTGAGGTCGGTGATGTGTTCGACCCCCATGTAAATTTCATTCATGACGCAACGCGGGTGTATTCGACGATTTCAAATCCGTGCTCGTTGCGGTCATCCGCTTCGTGCCTTGTGATCGACGCACGCGCCCACCCCGCCTCAACGGCACTCAAATCAAAAAAGGTGTCCCCATCCGGTGCTGCATCCACGTGGGTCAACAGCACGCGGTCCACATCATCACGCTCGAGCGCCTGGCGGTAAATCTCGCCGCCGCCAATGATGAACGCCTCGGATGCGCCAGCCGCCGCCGCGGCATCCAATGCGGCCTGGAGCGAGTGCACAACCTGCGCGCCCGGCGCCGCATACTCCGTGTTGCGCGTCACGACGATGTTCGTACGGTGGGGAAGCGGCCGGAACTTTTCCGGGATGGATTCATAGTTCTTCCGACCCGTGATGACTGCGTGCCCCCGGGTGGTTTCCGAGAAGAACTTCATGTCGTCGCGCAGGCGCCACACGAGGTCGTTGTCCCGGCCAATGACGCCATTGCTGGCCACGGCCACAATGATGGAAATGCGCATGGCCAGGGTTTAAACGGAAACCGCCGCTTTGATGTGCGGGTGCGGATCGTAGTTCAACAACTTGAAGTCGTCGTAGGTAAAGGCAAAGAGGTCCTTGACGTCCGGATTCATCCACATTTGAGGCAGCGGACGCGGCTCGCGTGTCAACTGCTCGCGGGCTTGTTCCACGTGGTTGGTGTAGAGGTGGACGTCCCCAAATGTGTGCACAAACTCGCCCGGTTCCAGGTCGCACACCTGCGCCATCATCATGGTGAGCAGCGCATACGAGGCGATGTTGAACGGTACGCCCAAAAACGTGTCCGCGGACCGTTGGTAAAGTTGGCAATTCAAGCGGCCGTTGTCCACGTGAAACTGGAACAAACAGTGGCACGGTGGCAACGCCATCTCATCAATGAAACTCGGGTTCCAGGCGGAGATGACGTGGCGTCGGGAATACGGGTTGGTCTTAATCTGCTCCACCAACTTGGCAATCTGATCGGTATGGGTGCCGTCAGGATTGGGCCAACTGCGCCACTGGTAGCCATAGACCGGACCCAGGTCGCCGTTCTCGTCGGCCCATTCGTCCCAGATTCGCACCCCATTGTCCTTGAGGTACTGGATGTTGGTGTCGCCTTGCAAAAACCACAGCAATTCGTGTATGATGGAGCGCAGGTGCAGTTTTTTGGTGGTCAACACCGGAAAGCCTTCCTGCAAATCAAAGCGCATCTGGTAGCCAAAACACCCGATGGTACCGGTCCCCGTGCGGTCTTCGCGCAGGTTGCCGTTGGTCAGCAAATGGTCAAGTAAATCAAGGTATGCACGCATGCTACGAAGGTATTTCCTACCCCCTGCATTTCCCGTGCCCGTGGAAATCGGGTTGAAAAGAATTGGCTGCCGCCGCAGACGTCAGGTGAAGCGGCGCACCACCCACGGTTTGCCCACCAGGGACTCCAACGGTGTGCCCCACCGGTAGCAGAAATTGATGATCACCAAATGCAGCACCAGCGCCGCGTGGAGCGGTAAGATGTACCACGGCCACGCCATGTCCTGAACAAACGGATTGTCCACCTTGGGCGCTTCCCACATGTACATGTAATTGGCCGTGACATCCGCCGGGTGGTAGGTGTTGAGGTACCAGTTGAATACGCCCACTGACGTAGAAAGCACCGCCGCCGCCACGTACGTCCAGACCCAGCCCCACTTTGGGAACCGCAGGCCATACGCCCGTGCCATGATGATGGGAATGACCACGATGGCCGTGTGGTTGAAATAGTAATGCGTCAGAATCACCGGGGCATCCCCGATGGTCAGCTGCGGCGTGAGCAACGCGTGCACCCCGCCAATCGTACCGAGGAAGGCGGAAAAGGTGAAGACCTTCTGGTTTTTCCAAAAGCAATTCAACGCAATGAGCCATCCGTTGATGCCGCAAAAATGCACCGGCAAGTTGCGGTGGATATTGAGGTCGACGTCGGGGTGAAGCAGCCCGTACACAGGAGGTATCAGGTTGGCCATAACCATGACCCAACCCATGGTGCGCAGCGCCCGTGTTTTGCGCGCTCCTTCGAGTTTTTGGAAAGCCTGCGTCACCACAAAACCGGCCAAAATGGAACCCAACATGAAGTACCAATACCGAGGCTCATCCATGTGGATGACCACGTCGTAGGCCTGCTTCATCGCTTCCATTTCGTTCATGATGAAACGGGGTTAGCGCCCTCCGCACCCTCGTGAATCAGGGTCTGCGTTGGGAAGGCAAAGTCCAGTTGGGCCGCATTGAAGCGCCGCAGAATTTCGAGGTTTACGGCACCAGGCGTCAAGCAGACATCGGCTTCTTTGCGGACGTAGTAGATCGCGCTGACATTGAGCGAAAAGTCGCCAAATCCACTGAACCAAATGATGGTGTCGTTCTCCGTGCCGACGTGCTTTTCGATGATTTCATTGAGGATGGCGATGGCCTCCTCGATGCGCTCGGGTGAGGTGTCGTAGGTCAAACCGAGGTCGAGTCGGATTTTCCGAGCCGGTTCGGCGGTCACATTCTCGACGACGCTGTCCGTGAATTTGTGATTGGGGATGGTGACGATGCGACCAGCGAGGGTCTTGATCCGAGTTGAACGAATGCCTACTTCCACCACGATGCCGTCAACGCCGTCCAATTGAACCCGGTCGCCCACAACAAACGGCTTATCCACAAAGACCGTAATGCCGCCAAAAATGTTGGCGACGAAATCCTTTGCCGCGAGGCCCATGGCCAGGCCACCAATTCCGACTCCCGCGAGGAGGGCTGCCACATCATAGCCGGCGTTGTTCATGGCCATGATGACCCCGAGCACCCATACTGTTGATCGTAGCGTCTTCCGCAAGATGGGCGCCATCTGCGACATCATGGTGGAGTCCGAGCGCTCGCCGGCGCGTGTCAGCAGGTTGCCCAACAAGCTGTCAAGCAACCGAGCAGCCATCCACGTGACGTCCACAGCCACCGCAATGGAAAACACGTGCTCCATGAATTGGTCCACGTCCTCCCCAAAATGGAGGTGATCGTACCCAAACCAAAAACCAAGCAGAATGACTGCCAAGGCCAGCGGTTCTTCCACCTGGTCGACAATCAGGTCATCCAGTTGGGTTTCCGTCTTACTCGCCAATTTCCGCATGCGGCGGCTGAACCAACGGTACAGCAATTTTCCGACAACGACACCGCCGATTGCCCACAGCAAGGCAATGCCCCATTCGCGCACGGGGTTGCCCAAAAAAACCTGTTCCAAAAATTCCATGCTGCAAAAAACGACAAATATCTTTGCGCCATGGGAATTGCCTCCAAAAACACCGCCTCGTTCGGCCCTTCATTGCGCATCGGCGT
>CALKYI010000180.1 GCA_938003665.1 uncultured Flavobacteriales bacterium | reverse complement strand
GCAAAAGCAGGAGCGTTCAAGAGCCGCAACTACTTTGAGAAGTCCAGCTTGGATCAATTGCAAGGCATTGACCCCATCCACCCCGTGGTCGAACTGTATCGCTTTCATAAGTCAACGGGCTTGCGTGTGTTCACATCGTTGGATTATGCCAAATACATCAAGCTGAGCGAGGTCCAAGCACGTGTGGCGCTGATGAACCTCGCCAATGCGGGGTATGTCGAATACAATGTGGACGAACGCCTTGCGCGCATTGCGGACAAAACCTTTCGCCACATCGGATATGTCTCCGGAAAACGCGACCACGACATCATCCGATTCCTCTCCAATCCGCGAACGGGCAACAATGCTGAATGGAGTTTGGCCAGTGGAGCCCTGAATGTAAACGGTGTTGAACGGTTGGTGTTCAGTTCGGCGCGTGAAGTATACATCGACCCAACAGGAGGTGAAATAGGGGTGCTTGCCGGATGTGACATGTTGCTGGACGGACTGGTCCATGCAGGCAATGTCAAGTTGAATGGACAAGACATGGACTTCTCCTATGAAGCCTTTACCATTGACTTCAATAAAATTGAGGAAGTGCAATTGAGCGTCAATGACACGGAAAACTTCGATTACCGTGGGAAGCCCAAAAAGAATTGGCTGCGAAACAGCCTCCAAGACATTTCAGGGCAATTGGCCATTGATCGACCGTTCAACCGCTCGGGCAAAGACGCCGACTTGTATCCGTCCTATCCAGAATTCACGAGCAAGGAGACAAGTTACGTTTACTACGATCGACCCGACTTATTTGGTGGGGCCTACACAAGGGACAAGTTCTACTACGCGGTGGAACCGTTTCAACTCTCCGGCTTAGACGATTTGACGGCTTCAAACTTCAAGCTCGAAGGAACGTTGGTGTCGGCGGGCATCGTTGCGGACATTGAGCAACCCTTGGTGGTGATGGACGACTTCTACATGGGATTGACATCGATCACGCCGCCCGATGGTTCAGCGTTGTACAAAGGCAATGCCACGTTCACGTCGGCGCTATCATTAGATGGCTCAGGACTTCGGGGTGCCGGTGAAATTGACTTTCTCACCGCGCATGTGGACGGAGATGACTTGGTTTTCTTGCCAGACAGCATCATCGGACCACTGACTGCCTTCGAAAACCGACAATCAACCGATTCAGATGTCCCTTACGCGAATGCATCCAGTGGCTACATCCACTTTGACCCCCATGGTGAGCGCCTCCAAGTGACCACGCAAAGGGCTCCTGTTGTGCTGTATGATGGGGAAGGTGAACTGTCTGGCACATTGGCCTTGAATGCTACGGGATTGCACGGTGTGGGCTACTTGGATTTGGCGAAAGCGGGACTTGAGGCCGATGATTTTTCCTTTAAGCGACAGAAAGCATCCACGCAGCATGCCGCGTTTGAGCTTTTCGGCCGATACGAGTCCTTGTCTGCATTTGAAACTGAGGATGTCCAAGGCGAGGTTGACTTTGAAGCCCGTACAGGTTAGTTCATCCCAAATTCAGGTGAAACGGCTATCGAGCTACCCATACAACAATACCTCTGCTACATGGATCGATTCCGATGGTTCATGGATGACGATGAAATCGATTTGATATCCGAGCGGGATGTGGAGGCGCTTCCGCTCAATTTCAGTGAGAACCGAACGCTGTCAAATTTCATTTCTACAGAACCCTCGCAGGATTCGTTGCATTTCTTGAGCACGCACGCTACGTATTTGGTTGGGGAGGACGTCTTGCAGTGCAAAGGGGTCAAGGAAATCGCCGTCGCCGATTCTCGTGTCTTTCCGGACAGCGGCTTAGTGACAGTACGTCGGGACGCTGACATGGACGAATTGCAAAATGCGCGCATCATCGCCAATGCCACGACGCAATACCACCTCATTGAACGTGCCGTCCTCAAGATCGAAGGACGGTACGCATACCGAGGTGCCGGGGAATACCAGTACCAGGGCGCAGATAAATCAATTCAAACCCTCATTTTGGACGAAATAGCCGTTAACGAATCTATTGAGACGTATGGAGCCGGCAGCGTTTATGCTCGTGATGCTTTCATGTTGGACCCGAACTTCCAATTTGCTGGTGACTTCACGTTGCTTGCCGGCGAAGAGTTTTTGACGTTCAGTGGCGGAGCCCAAATGACCAAGACCTGTAGGCAATTTCAGCCGGCCTGGATTCAGTTTGAAGCGCCCATCAACCCCGAAGCGGTTGCGATTCCCATATCCGAACAACCCCTGGATGTTGATGGCGACCCCTTGGCGTCTGGCATGATGTTCTCGAGCCGCGCGCCTTTCACACTGTATCCGGCCTTCTTGGATCCTCTAGCTGACGATTCGGAGCGACCCGTGCTCATTCCGGAAGGCGCTTTGCGGTTTAAGGATGGCAGTTACATCATCTCCTCTGAAGAAGCCTTCGTCAATGAAAACGATCCAGGTAATCGCATCGTATTGGATGCAGCGCTCTGCCAATTGTCCGGCTCCGGTTCCATGAACTTCCCCTTGGACTTTGGGTTGGTGGATGACAAAATGGTGGGCCGGTTTGAAATCGATCCCCGAGGAAATTATCATTTCAAGGGTACCGTCCTATTGAGCTACTACTTCCATCCTGACTTGTTCGAGCGCATGGCCCTGCAGATTCCATCTTGGCAGTCCAGCGAACCCCTTGATATCACTTCGACCAATTACGAACAGGCCCTGCGCACTTGGATTGGCGAAGAGGACAGCCAAAAGCTCATCAACGACTTGGCCATGACAGGCAAATTGAAGAATGTGCCTAAAATGCTGCAGCGTGGTGTGGTGCTAACGGATGTAGACTTGGTTTGGGACGACCCGGAAGAAGCCTGGATTTCCAAGAGTGACTTCGGCTTGGTGTCGCTTGGTAAGGAGGCTTTATTCACACACATACCGGGCAAATTGGAATTGAAGCGGAGCCGAAGCGGCGATGCATTCACTCTTTACTTCCATGGGGATGAAGAGAATTGGTACTACCATGACTTCAAGTTGGACGGCAAAAACGGCCGCATGAACGTGACGACCAGCGACATGACGTTCTACGAAGAACTTACGGACATCAAAGCAAGCAAGAAGGAAGAAACGGCCAAGGACGGCCAAAGTTTCTTCTTCCAGTACATGGCTTCGCGCCGAAGAAGGGATAACTTGGTGGATTCCTACCGAGATTTCGATTGAGCCAACACCCCACATATCCGCACCTGTTCACCCCGCTGCAAGTGGCACATCTGACGTTGCCCAACCGCATCATCATGGGCAGTATGCACCTGGGCCTTGAAGAAGAGCCCGATGGGTTTGTAAAGTTAGCTGCGTTTTACGCGGAGCGTGCCCGTGGTGGAGCAGGCCTCATTGTCACCGGAGGCATCAGTCCCAATCGACGGGGTGTCTTAGGGCCTAACGGAGCACGTATGCAGAGCATGCGTCATGCCAAGAAACACCAAGTGATCACCGATGCCGTGCACCGAGAAGGAGGACGAATCCTCATGCAAATCTTACACGGTGGCAGGTACAGCTATCACCCATTTAACGTAGCACCTAGCGCCTTGAAAGCGCCCATCAATCGGTTCAAGCCACGAGCCTTGTCCGAACGGGGGGTCGAGCGCACCATAGATGATTTTGTCCGCTCCGCACAACTCGCCCAAAGAGCGGGATACGACGGTGTGGAGATCATGGGCTCTGAAGGGTATTTGATCAATCAATTCCTGGTGGCATCCACCAACCTTCGAAAGGACAAATACGGCGGAAGCTTTGAGAATCGAATGCGATTGCCGGTTGAAATCATTCGGCGCATTCGAGCAACCATGGGTAAGGAATTTGTCATCATGTACCGACTGAGTATGCTTGACTTGGTGGCGGATGGGAGCAGCTGGGACGAAGTGGTTGAACTGGCACAGGCCATTGAGCAGGCCGGGGCGAACATCATCAACACGGGCATCGGATGGCATGAGGCCCGTGTGCCAACGATTGCCACTATGGTACCCCGTGGCGGGTTCACTTTTGTGACCAAGCGCCTCATGGGCTCAGTCTCCATTCCACTGGTGACCACGAATCGATTGAACATGCCAGGCGTCTGTGAGGAGGCGTTGGAAACAGGATGCGCGGATTTGATTTCCATGGCGCGGCCGTTCTTGGCCGATCCTGACCTTGTGCTTAAGGCGAAATCAAATCGGACGGATGAGATTAACACGTGCATTGGTTGCAACCAAGCGTGCCTCGATCAGATTTTCAAGCAGCAAGTCGCCTCGTGCTTGGTGAATCCTCGCGCTGCGCATGAAAGCCATTGGCCATTGCATGCGCGCACA
>CALKYI010000179.1 GCA_938003665.1 uncultured Flavobacteriales bacterium | reverse complement strand
CACCGCCGGAAAGGGTAGTCGATTGCTGCCCCAACGTGATGTAGCCCAACCCCACGTCTTGGAGGGTTTTGGCGATGCGCTTGAGCTTGGGAAAAGAGTCGAAAAACTCCACCGCTTCGTTGACGGTCATGCCCAAGACATCCGAGATGGATTTTCCGCGGTAGCGGACTTCGAGGGTTTCGCGGTTGTACCGCTTGCCTTTGCACGCTTCGCATTCCACGTGGACGTCTGGCAGGAAGTTCATCTCCACGGTTTTGAGTCCGGCGCCCTTGCATTCTTCGCATCGTCCGCCTGCGACGTTAAAACTGAATCGCCCGGGTTTGTAGCCGCGAATGGCTGCTTCAGGGAGCTTTGTGAACAGCGCTTGGATTTCGTTGAAGATGCCGGTATACGTAGCGGGATTACTTCGCGGGGTGCGGCCAATGGGGCTCTGGTTGATGGCAATGACCTTGTCGAGGTGCTGCAGGCCTGTCAGTTTCTTGTAGGGCAGGGGGGCTTGCGTTTCCTCGTAGTAATGGTTGTGCAGCGCCGGGTAGAGCGTCTGATTGATCAGCGAACTCTTTCCGCTTCCGCTGATGCCGCTCACACACGTGAACGTACCGAGTGGGATGACCAGGTCGACGCTTTGCAAGTTGTGGCCACGGGCCCCTGTGAGCTTGAGCTTGGCGCGGCGGCCGGTCTTCCTGCGCTGGGGAATGGCAATCGACTTCGTTTTGTTCAGGTATTGGGCGGTGCTGCTTTCGGCTCCGAGGTGCGCTGAAGGCGGCCCTTGTGCCACAACGTAACCTCCGTGCACGCCTGCTCCGGGACCGATGTCAATGAGGTGGTCGGCCTTGAGCATCATCTCTTCATCGTGCTCGATGACAATGACCGAGTTGCCTGCATCTCGCAGCGCCTGCAAGCTCTTGATGAGGCGCTCGTTGTCCCGCTGGTGCAGGCCAATGCTCGGTTCGTCCAAGATGTACAGGACTTCGGTCAACCGGCTTCCGATTTGCGTCGCGAGCCGAATGCGCTGGGCCTCACCACCGGACAAGGTGCGGGCAGATCGGTCAAGGGCCAGGTAGTCGAGGCCGACATCCACCAAAAACCCCAGTCGCGCATTGACCTCTTTGAGCGGTTCTTTCAAAATGACACGCTGCTTGTCGGTGAGTCGCTCATCCAAGGATTGGAACCAGTTGGCAAGTGTAGCCAAATCCATTTGCCCCAATTCGGCGATGTTTTTGCCGCCCAGTTTGAATTGCAAGCTGATGGGCTTGAGCCTCGTGCCTTCGCACGACGGGCAGGTTTTCTTCTGCATGAACCGTCGTGCCCAGCGGCGGAGGGGAATGGAATTGCTGCTTTCGGCGGCCGACTCAATGGTGGCGATCACGCCTTCCCAGTTGACGTGGCTGCCAGAAGTTCCAGCCCGCCCGGGTACCCAAACGTGTTCCTTCGATCCGTACAGAATTTCTCCCACAACCTCCGGGGCCAAGTCCTTGATGGGGGTTTTGAGGGTGTCTCCGGAAGCATCCAAGAGCGCCTGTATGACTTGCATGGTCCGGTTGCCCTTGATGTCGCCCAGTGGCGCGATGCCCCCCTTCTGGATGCTCTTGCTGTCGTCGGGGATGATCAACGACAATTCCGCTTCAGCCACTTCGCCGAGGCCATTGCATTGCGGACAGGCCCCGTATGGAGAGTTGAATGAAAACAGGTTCGGTTCGGGATCAGGGTAAGCGTCGCCAGTGGTGGGACACATCAAATGCCGGCTGAAGTGGCGCACGGCGTTTTCGCCATGGACGGTGACGCCCATGTTGCCTTTGCCCAAATTCAATGCGGTCTTGATGGAGCGCAGGAGGCGCTCTTCGTCATCGAGGCGAACTTCCAAGCGGTCGATGACCACTTCAATGTCGTGCACCTTGTACCGGTCGAGGCGCATGCCGGGTTCGAGCTCGACCAAGACTCCGTCAATTCGGGCACGCACATAGCCTTGCTTCATGACCGACTCGAACAATTCGCGGTAGTGGCCTTTCCGACCTTTGACGAGAGGGGCGAGCAACAGGATGCGTTGGCCGTGGTAGTCCTGAAGCATCCGGTCCAGGATTTCCTCATCCGTAAAACGGATCATGGCCTCTCCAGTTTGCAGGCTGAAGGCATCTGCGGCTCGGGCATAAATCAGCCGCAAGAAGTCATGCACCTCGGTGATGGTACCGACGGTCGACCGCGGGTTTTTGGAAATGGTCTTTTGCTCGATGCTGATGACCGGGCTCAGTCCAGTGATTTGATCCACTTTCGGACGTTCCAATCCCCCGAGGAACTGCCGGGCGTAGGCTGAGAAGGTCTCGAGGTACCGGCGTTGGCCCTCTGCGTACAGGGTGTCAAAGGCCAAACTGGACTTGCCGCTTCCGCTGACGCCGGTGATGACGACCAGTTGGTTGCGTGGGATGTTGATCGAAACATCCTTGAGGTTGTGCTCGCGTGCACCCACCACGCGGATTTCAGCTTCGTCAGCAGGCGCGTTGGTGTGAGGTGCGTGTGCATTTCCCATGGGAAGCCAACAAATCGTTCAACTCCGTGTTCAATTTGCCTTCGCGTCAGACAGGCGCTTGATTCGGAAGCCGACAGCAGCTACAGTCAAGGTCATCAACGGGCTGATCCAATTGAAGATGCAGTAGGGCAGGTAGGGGCCTGTAGATACACCGAGCATACCGCTCTGGGCAAGGCCCCACGAATTCAACGGGACAGGGACGGT
>CALKYI010000178.1 GCA_938003665.1 uncultured Flavobacteriales bacterium | reverse complement strand
GTTGCTGCAGCAGGCTATGGAACCATCCTCAGCGATTCGGGCCAAGTTGTTTACAAGTGGGACGAGGGTACGCGAAACCCTTCTGGCAGATTCCTTCTTCAGCCTGGAGACTACACGGTGGTGTACCGCTCTCGTGCAGCTCGCTCCATGGCCTTTTCATCAAGCAAGTCAATCAATATCCGATCCGGATTCACTACACATCTTTCTCTCAATGGTTAATTCACGCTACATCGACTCCCTTACTCCCGAGGTATCCAAAGACACCCGAAGTGGTTTCGGCGAAGGTCTGCTCCAGGCGGGGCAGGCAAACGGGAACATTGTGGCCCTCTGTGCAGATCTCACAGGCTCGTTGAAAATGGGTGGCTTCAAAAACGCGTTTCCCGAACGATTCTTTCAAGTTGGGATTGCCGAAGCCAACATGATGGGCGTGGCAGCTGGCATGACCATTGGGGGGAAAATCCCTTTTACTGGAACATTTGCGAATTTCTCGACCGGTCGCGTTTATGACCAAATCCGCCAGTCCATTGCCTACTCGGGGAAGAATGTCAAGATTTGCGCTTCCCATGCGGGGCTCACGCTGGGAGAAGACGGTGCAACGCACCAAATCCTCGAATACATGGCGATGATGTACATGCTGCCCCACATGACGGTCATCTGTACAGCAGATTTCGAGCAGACCCGTCAAGCAACGCTTGCGGTGGCCCAACATGAAGGCCCCGTTTATTTGCGTTTTGGCCGTCCCAAGGTGCCGGTATTCATGCGAGCCGACGCCCCCTTCGAGATTGGAAAAGCGCAAGTGTTGACCGAAGGAAACGATGTCACGATTGTCGCGACGGGGCACTTGGTATGGGAAGCGATGCTCGCCAGCCAAGCGCTGCTCGATCGCGGAGTTCGTGCCGAGGTGATCAATGTGCACACCATCAAGCCGCTTGACGGTCATACCATCTTGGATTCGGTCAAGCGCACAGGCTGTGTTGTTGTGGCTGAAGAACACCAACGAATTGGAGGATTGGGTTCTATGGTTGCTCAGCTGCTAGCTGAACATCATCCAACTCCTATGCGTCAGGTAGCTGTTGAGGATTCCTTCGGAGAAAGCGGCACACCGGCACAATTGATGGAAAAGTACGGCCTCAACGCCAAGGCCATTGAGGCCAAGGTTGAGGACGTTATGCGCATTGCAGGGGCCGTCGCTTAAGCGTCTGCCGCAATCATTGCGCTTTCAACCATACGTTGCGGCAAATCTGCCAATTCGCGGTAAATAGCGCTGCGAATTTCTTCCGATACAGGTGTGTTTGGTAGACGCACTAGATTCTCCATCCAGTTGAAGTGATTCAGGATGGCCTTCATTCCCGACGCCCCTCCTTCTGTCTCGAGGATTCGGAGGAGCGGTGCGATGGCGTGGTGGATGGTTCGAGCTTCTTGGAAATTCCCAAACTCCATTTGACCCATCATGTCGCTGCATTCGTTTGGGAATGCATTGGCGATGGTAGATACGGC
>CALKYI010000177.1 GCA_938003665.1 uncultured Flavobacteriales bacterium | reverse complement strand
TTCGAGTCCCAAAATGGCTCCGGGGTCATCTGCACATCGTTTGCTCGAGTTGCTTCCTGAAAAATTGGATGCCGTTTACTTCGTCAACTCCGGCGCCGAAGCCATCGATGCGGCCATGAAGTTGGTGCGGCGCGTTACGAGACGCACGAAGATCCTCGCCGTTACAGGCGGCTACCACGGCAACACCTTTGGCGCCTTGTCGGTCAGTTCCAATGTTGAACGAAAAGCGCCATTTGCTCCCCTTGTCGGTGACATCGAACTCATTGAATGGAATGACCCAACGGGCCTCAATGCCATTGACGCTTCGGTTGCTGGCGTTATCGTGGAAACCGTGCAAGGGGATGCGGGCATCCGAATTCCTGACACCGATTGGCTACAAGTCTTGCGAGATAAGTGCTCCGATGCCGGGGCGCATTTGGTGCTCGATGAAATCCAGTGTGGTTTTGGTCGCACTGGTCGGCCGTTTGCTTTCGAACATTTCGGCATTGTACCCGATCACTTGTGCTTGGGAAAGGCCCTCGGCGGAGGGATGCCAATGGGGGCACTCGTGTCAAACAAAAGCCACCTTCAGCAGTTTGCGCACTCCCCCTCCTTGGGCCACATCACCACTTTCGGGGGACACCCTGTTCCGTGTGCTGCTTCAGCCGCGGCAAGCGCATTGCTCAAAGCGACCGATTGGCAGCGGGTGGAAGCGGTGGGCGCGACCATCGAAAAGACCATGCTCCAATGTGAACAGGTTCATGACGTTCGCCGAACCGGACTTTACATCGCGGTTGAATTGGCGTCTGCGGAAGCTGTGAATTATGTTGTCCAACACGCCATGAAACGCGGCGTACTTGTGTTCTACTTCCTAAGCACACCGCAAGCGTTTCGGATTGCACCGCCTTTGAACATCAATGATGTCGATTTACGAGAAGCCCTCCACACACTCGTTGGATGCATTGACGAGTTGGAGGGTTAGCCTCGAACGGACTTCACAAACGCACTGAACGCTTTCACGCTGCGCTTGGCCTCGGGCAATACGTCCGGAAACAACTGCCAACCGTGCAACGCGTTTGTTTCCAATCGGTCCGCGAAAGACACATTTTGACTTCGAAATGCTTCACAAGCGAGTTCAAAATCCGGATACAAGTATTCAGCTTTTGAGGCCTCGATGTACACCTTCGAAAGACCTGATAACGACTGATTCAATGGAGCGACCCTTGGGTCTTCAGCCGGGCAACCTTGCAAATAATGCGAAGCGTATTCCACCATGTCGAGGCGTTCAAACGGGCTGAGGTCAGTCTGGTTACTTCGGTTGCTGTTGGAATGTGCACGCAAATCCAGCCAAGGCGAAAACAGCCCCAACCCTTGCACCTGTTGACCGGAAAGCTTCTTCCACTCCATAGCGGCGGCCAAAGCCAAATTACCGCCGGCAGAGTCCCCAAGCACCCAAAGGTCTTCGGAACGACCGACCAATCCGTCCAACACACTTACAACGTCCTCCAATGGTGCAGGAAAAGGATGCTCCGGTGCCAAGCGGTACTCCGGAATCCAAACCTCACATTGCAACTCCACAACAAGGGCAGATGCAAAGGCTCGGTGTGTAAGGGCACTTCCAAATGCAAATCCGCCCCCATGCGCCAACATCAAAATCGGCGCTTCCCCTTCTTCACTGCGCTGGCCACCATGCCGTGGGTACAACTTGGCACAGGGAACGCCGTTCATTGACGTACGTTCAAAGGCTACGTTGAAGTGACCTGGATACAAACGAGCCAGTCCGTCCAGTGAAGCACGAATTTGCTCCGGGGTCATCCCCACCACATCACGCCGAACAACCCGGCCCAACTGGTGGCTCGCTCGGAGAAACCGTTTGGGAAAGGACCACAGCAATTCGGTGACGCGCAAGGACTTCATTTCCGATCATTCGTGGATTTGTATACCGGATAGCGATTCGCTGTACCCTCGTAATGCGGAGAAGCGCGGTACAACCAGTTCAATTGTGCACGGGCATTTTCGCGCAATTCAGCATCGCTGGCTTTCGCCTGCTCAAACGAAGTCCGCAACAATGAATCTGAAGACAAGAGTTCTGCCGCTGTCTCTTCGAAGACGTATCCGCTGAAGTGCTCTTTCTGCTGCATGGCACTGTCGAAGAAATTCCACGTGAAAAAGGAATCATGGCCTTGCGGATCCAACACTTCGCACAAATAACGGATATGGGCTTGGTCCGCTGGAATCATCCAATCACCTGCAAACAGACGGACCGGGACTGCAGACCACGCGACCGAATCCAACACATTCATGTGATGCCCTTCGTACGGACGCGATGAGGATGTGAAGCCTTGTATATCCCCTGCGCGCAAGAGCATGGTTGTGTCATTCTCGAGGGCTTCCATCTCCACCCCGTTGCGCTGCAGTCGCTCTACGACGTGCCGCCATGCCTGTGGAATGATCCAGTATTCTGGTATGGTAGACTCAACTGTTGGTGCATAGTGGTTGTAGAACGGTATTTCCTTGTTCCACCGGCTCGATCGGTCGTACTTAAGGCGCAATTCACCGGTTACTGGACTGATTTCTTTTCGGGATTCAAAGCCCTCAAAGGACAAAACTGTAAACGCTTCCGTTCGCTCCCACCGGACCGGAGCCTTGTCGATGGCAGCCCATCGAGCTGCTTCAGCTGCTCGCACCTCCTTCAACTCATCGCTTCGCAAGTGCATAAAATCAACCACACTCTCAATAAAGGCCTGCGTAGCTTGAACCCGAACGGGAAACGGCTTCAACATGTGCGCTTCCGCGGTGAAGCCGATGCAGCCAAACAGCGCTGCATACCCCGTGCTGTACCGAGGGGTTTCCAAAAACCCAACAATGCCCTCCTCAGGGGTTTCACCTATGGAATACACATAAGGACAGGTCGGTATCCCGCGCTGTTCCATGGACGCATACAGCGCAGGTTCCATCGTGTCACGGATGAAACTTCCTACGATTGGACCTGCCTTATCGGGTTGGGTGGATATCAGGGTCATTTCGTATGGATAATCCGCCCCATTGGTGGTGTGCGTGTCAATGAACACCTCAGGCGAAAAAGCCTGAAATAGTGCTACGAATGCCCCAGCGTTTCGGCTATCCATTTTGATGAAGTCTCGGTTCAAATCGAGGTTTCGAGCGTTTCCTCTGAAGCCATACTCCTCCGGCCCATCTTGGTTTGTCCGTGTGCAGCAATTTCGATTCAGCGCACCCCCCACATTATACATCGGGATGACTGCTATGTCCATGACATCGAGCACCGATCGACGCACCTTGTTGTCCGCCAAGAGTGACCGAATCCAGGCTACCGAAGCGTCTACCCCGCATGGCTCACCCGGGTGAATGGCATTGTTGATGAGCAGCCCCAGACGATTCGATTGCCGAAGCGTGCGCAAACCGTCAAGGTCATTGGCTTCAAGCGCTGACCGACTCAACACAAATGCATGGATGGGGCGGCCCACGTCGCTTTTCCCCACTTCGATCAAGTGCGCCTCTTCGCTCGCTTCGGCAAGCTCTTCGAAAACAGCCAGGGTTTCTTCCCAGGTCGGCGTTCGGTTGTCGTCCCTGATCACCAACGGGTCGGAAGGCACCGATTCTTGTGCGAGGCCGAAGGCTGCGGGCAAAAGCATGGCACACAGGAACAAGACTTGAAAGCGAGGAATTAAGGGCATGTTGCGGTTTTTATTCTTCTGCAAAAATCAGAACTTTGAGCTATGATTCGTTTTACGCCGTCATCCAATGGAAAACCGGAGCCAGGAAAGATTTTACTGGCCGAGCCCTTCATGGCGGATCCGCACTTTGGCCGCAAGGCCATCCTGCTCTGCGAACATAACGAGGAAGGCTCGTTCGGCTTTGTGTTGAACAATTTTATCGAGGTGGGTTTGAACGAATTGCTCGACGATTTGCCATCCGTGGAATGCCGGCTGAGCCTCGGTGGTCCGGTGAAGAATTCAAACCTCTACTACCTCCATACCATTCCGGGAGCACCGGACGCCATTGCGGTCAAGCCAGGTCTGTTCATGGGAGGCGATTTCGATTGGGTGCGTTCCCTCTTGGATGCGGGCGAACAACTCGAGGGCAGGCTTCGTTTCTTCATTGGTTATGCGGGGTGGACACCCGGCCAACTTGAGGACGAAATCAAAAGCCGCTCCTGGTTCATTACGAACGCGGATGTCGATACCATCATGAGCACAAAAACAGAGGATGAGGCCTTGTGGAAATCCTTGGTGTCGGAGATGGGCGCTGGGTTTGACCACATCGCGAATGCTCCGGTGGACCCATCCATGAACTGATTTCGAATCAGCCGATGTTGATGCGAACGCGGTAACCGCTGTGTCGACGCACGTTCAACACCCGTCCCCCATCGAAAAGCAAATACTGTCCTTTTATGCCTTCAAGCGTACCTGCCATGTTCGGGACCTTGTCCAAGGTTAGCGAGTTCACTTTGTCCGGATAGTTCAGCACAGGATACACAAATTCCTCTGGAGGCTCATCGATGAAAAATGGCTCATAGACCGGACCCAAATGGTCGAAGCATTCTTCCTTCCAATCCTCTAACTCCGAGAGATTCTATTCTACGTTCGCAAGCATTTTGCGAAAGTTTGTCTTGTCCGATAGAATCTCCTTCAAGGCAACCTCCATTTCCCCCGCGAGCTGTCGGTACGGGGTCTCTGCAATGGCGATAGCCGCTACGGCTCCTTGATCATGCCAACGAAACGGTCGGTTGGTCGTCCGAGTAACACCAACCTTGAAGGCACCTGTCTGACTGATGTAGACGTAATGCGGCTGGTTGTGGTGCTTTTGTTCCCATTCAAAGTCGCGCAAAGCAATGCCTTCGTGAATCCGGCGCAATTAAGGTCGCATGACGCTTTCCACAGCAGCCGGATGCTCTGACCATGCTTGGTATGACATGCCCTCTCCGTAGGCCTTTCGGATTGTCTGACCCGTCACTCGGCAGTGAATTTGACCTTCGAATTGAATGTGAATCTGCTCCCCCACCCACGCGTTCATCTCTTCAGCAGGAAGTGCTTCGAGCACATCTGCACCTAGCAGCGCATAGGCAACTTGGCCGTGATGGTTCGGTTGAGACGCTGTTTCCAACTTCCGCAAATTTCCTTCCCATTGCATGACGCGAAGGTAATGCGGCTGGTAGTGCTGCGGTTTTCTCGATGAAATTCATTAAATTGCATTTACGATTAACACAAAGCGCATGAAGAACACTCTACTCTTACTCGGCCTTGCATTCTCATTTACTGCATTCGGCCAGACCCTTTACGAAGAAGGATTTGAAGGCTTTGCAGCCGGTGACTACGTATCCGATAGCCCCGTATGGATTACGTGGGGAGCTGGACAAGAAGGCACCGATGGTGACGCCCAGATCAGCAGCGACTACGCCAACACAGGCGACAACTCCTTGCACATCTACGCCGCTTCTGCAGCTGGTGGACCATTGGATGTTGTTATGCTCGCTGGATTGGATGAAGGTGTTTACGTTGGTACATGGATGATGTATGTCACCGACGGCAATTCAGCATACTACAACGTACAAGAAGACCAGGCACCCGGTGTTGGTTGGGCGTTTGACGTCACGTTCGCCTTTACGGGTGATTTGCAAATCGTAATGGACGGAGCCACGGTTGGTTCGGGCACATTCCCCATCGACGAATGGTTCGAGGTCCGTCACGACTTGGACTTGGACAACGACATGATTACGGTCACCATCGCAGGTGTTGAAGTGGGAAGCTTCACGTTCGACTCTCCATTCGGTGGTGTGAACTTCTTAGGCTACGGCGACGGCACGACAATCGGCAACTACTACGTAGACGACATCAGCCTGTCTGTTCCGGCTAACATTGGTGAAGTGTCTGAGGACATCGCCTTTACTTTCGGACCAAACCCAGCTGCTACATACATCAACTTGCAAGGGCAGCCAGACAACGCCATGGTGCGCATCCACGCATTAAACGGCCAGTTGGTCCACGAACAAATCGTGAACAACATGAACCGCGGTGAGACCATCGAATTGGACCTCGACAACGGCATCTACTTCTTGGAAGTGAATTCCGGTGAAAAGCGCTCAACCCAACGCGTGGTTGTCCAGCGTTAAGCTTCTTTAGACTTTCGAATTGGAAAAGCCCGCGATTGCGGGCTTTTTTTATGCCCACTAATCACCTTACGCAACGCGGTATGGTTATTGCCACAATGGTGTTAAGAAAGACCCTCCACCATCCGGCACACGAGCCGTTACGGAGAAGTAATTTTATCGAGACAAAGGAAACAGGAAGCAATGAAGAGAGCCAATCAACTATTACGTCTGGGGTCATTTGCCCTATTGATGGTGACTGGGACAACGATCAGCCGAGCACAAACACCTCACACCATTCAAGTTCAAGTGGAGGGATTGAACCAAGACACGGTTTACTTGGCACATTACTACGGAAACAAGCTTTACTACTCCGATACCACAGTAACAGATGCTGAGGGTCGTCTGTCATTTCCTGGTCGCCCCTACGAGCAATGCGGCAAGCATGCCATTGTCATACCCGGACCCAAGTACTTTGAGTTCATGGCTGTTACAGAGGACATTGTCATCGAGACGAAAGCTTCTGACCCGTCCAAATACGTGAACGTAATCGAGAGCGATGAAAACAAGGTGTTTTATGAATTCCTGGGGTTCATTGGTGAGCGGCGCGCCATTGCCACACCCTATGAACAGACCTTGAAAGATTCTACCGCTTCGGAGGCGGCCATTCAGGAGGCTCGTCAAGTTTTGACCGAACTCGGGCAAGAAGTGGGTGCCGAACAGCAGCGGATTCTCGATGTTCATGCAGATAAGCTATTCGCCAAGTACTTGAACATGGTGTTGGAACCCACCATACCAGAGGCTCCGAAAACCATCGCCAATGCACAAGAATTGCAGTACCGTTGGTATTTAGACCATTACTGGGACCGCGTCGATTTCGATGATCCCCGCTTGGTGCACGACGGGAGCTTCCACCAAATCCTCGATACGTATTGGACCCGTGTGCTGCCTCAAGTGCCCGACACGTTATTGAATTCTGCGGACCGCTTGATTGCGAAGGCCGCTGGGAATGATGAAATGTTCAAGTACATCACGCACTACATCACCTTCAATTCGGAGTCTTCTCAGGTCATGTGCATGGATAAAATCTTCGTCCACATGATTGACACGTACTACGCAACAGGCCAAGCAACGTGGATGAATGAAGAGCAGCTGAAAAAAGTCATGGACCGCGCAGACGAGTTGCGCGACAGCCAGTGTGGCAGCATCATTCCCAACATCATCTTGCCTGGCCTCGATCAACAAACCTGGATATCGCTTTACGATGTTGATGCCAAATACATCGCCGTGCTCATCTGGGAAAGCACGTGTGGCCACTGCAAAAAGGAACTCCCCAAGTACAAGGAGTTGTACAAAGAATGGCATCCCAAAGGCCTGGAAATCTATGCCATTGGAAACGACTTCGAGCCCGAGCCATGGCAGAAGTTTGTGGAGGAACAGGAATACACCGATTGGATCAACGTCAGTGACAATCCGCTCATCAATGCCCAAGACAGTGCTTCCGCATTGATCTATGGTGGTGTGACAACCCTGAAGAGCCTCAACTTCCGCACCACCTTTGACGTGTTCGCGACACCCAAGGTGCTTTTGCTGGACAAGAACAAAAAGATCATCGGCAAGCAAATTGGCGCCGAGCAATTGGGTGACATTTTGGGTCGCCTCGAAGAAATGGAGCGCAAAGGGATTCCCTATTGAATGTCCTCAAACTAATTGAATGAAAAAGGCCCGCTTGTGCGGGCCTTTTCTTTGGTTGGTTAAGTTGGTCCTGTTCCGAATTACTCGGGACATGGGAGACCGAATGAGCTCAACAAGATAAGCAAGTCAGACGTTCCGACAATGTTATCGAGGTTCAAGTCACCCAAGCACGCTGGCGAGTAGTCACACGTACCATCATCGTTGATGGCAGCTGGGTTGTAGCTCGTCGCATTGGCATTGGTACAGCCGGCCGGGTGGGTATCATCCGCGATGATGAGCTGAGCGGCTTCGCTGCTGTTCGCACAAATGTCAGTTGTTGTGTAAACACGTGTCACACTGTAGCGACCATCATTCAAGCGTCCCGCGTAATCAACAAAGGTTGTTCCGTCGACGCCTGTATCGTCAGATGCAGCACCAGCAAAGTCTGTAGAGGCCCAATCCGCGACAGCTACTGCTGTCTCGACCACACCAGACAAGCTCAAGTGCGGTTCATTGAATTCTCCTACGCAGCCAGCAGGCTCGTCAAAATCACAAATTCCATCGTTGTCACTGTCCGTGCAGATTGTCTGATCGCAATCTTCCCAGCCAGCAGGAATGTATGTACACGTAATGTTGTTGCTCAACGTGGCCGTTGGGTCGTAGTTACATGCGGTAGCATCCGTACAACCGGCACATGACGTGAACTCACAGCTTCCGTCGTTTTCCGTGGCTGAAGCATCGTAGTTACACGCTGACGTGATGTCACAACCGAATACTTCGATTTCATCGCACACACCGTCTTCGTCCTCATCCGTAAGGCAATTGCCCGCGCAATCCAAGTAGTCTTCGGCTGGGTACGTGCAGCTACCGTCTTCGTCTGTAGCGTCTGCGCTGTAGTTACAGGCATTGGCATCCGTGCAGCCCGTCACTTCGAATTCGTCGCACACGCCGTCGCTGTCCCCATCGTTCAAGCACTCACCGGCGCAGTTGTAACCTGCATCTGGGTATTCACAATCGAGAGGCTGGTTCAGCGTAGCCGTTGGATCAAACGTACAAGCCGTTGCATCCATACAGCCTACACAAGATGTGAAGTCACAGCCGGCATTGTCGGTGGCGCTGGCGTCGTAGTTACACGCCGCGCTGTTCATGCAGCCCACGATTTCCTCTGCGTCGCATACACCGTCGCCATCGGTATCCACACCAGTTCCACCGCAGACACCACAAGCGTCCAGGTACTGGCAAGATCCGTCTTCTTCGGTGGCATTTTCGTCGTAGTTACAAGCATTGGCATCCGTGCATCCATTGACTTCATCCGCGTCGCATGTGCCGTCATCATCGGCATCGCCGTCGATAATGGTTCCTGATCCATCGGTCTCACCTGAGCAAGTGTCACACCCTATCGCATAAACACACTGCAAAAGCTCGTTCAACGTAGCGGCATCGTCATAATTACAAGCGGTGGCATCCATGCAACCAAGGCATGATGTAAATTCGCACGAACCATCGTCTGTTGTAGCGGCTGCAGTGTAGTTGCAAGCATTCACGTTAGTACAACCAGAAATGATACAGGAGCCATCGTCCTGCGTAGCCGTATTGTCATAATTATCGGCAGCTGAGTCGGTGCAACCGTAGCAATCAAAATCGCAAGCCGCCGACTGAGTTGCTGTTGGGTTGTAGTTACAAGCTTCGTCGTTCATACAACCAACGCATGAGGTGAAATCACAGGCACCCTCTTCGCCAAAATTGCATGCCCAAGGCAATTCACATGTTGTAATCATTCCCAAAGGCACTGGGCTGCCAGCCATGTCGCCTGCACAAGGGTCACCACATGTTGAGTTGTCTGTATTCACATACGGACCATAGTTGC
>CALKYI010000176.1 GCA_938003665.1 uncultured Flavobacteriales bacterium | reverse complement strand
CTTGGCCTCGCCCATCATGCAAACGGGCAAGGTGGACGTGCTGGCGTTGATTGGCAACAGCAAGTCCAGCAATGCACTTATCAGTCAGCATCCGAAGCCGAACCGTGTTCGTCAGGTCTTGGGATTGGAAGCGAAAAATCCCGCCATCATCTTCCCGGACGCGGACATCGATTTGGCGGTGAAGGAGTGTGTGAAAGGAGCGTGGAGCTTCAACGGCCAACGATGCACTGCCCTGAAAGTGGTGTATGTCCACAAAGACATCAGAGACGCCTTCCTCGAAGCGTTTGCGGCTGCAACAGATGCCCTCAAGTGGGGCTCACCATTTGAGAATGCGGATATCACGCCGCTGCCGGAGGCGGGCAAGGTAGGGTACATGCAAGGGTACGTGGATGAGGCGGTAGCTGCCGGTGCACGTGTAGTAAATCCCCGCGGCGGAGAGGTTGAAGGCAACATGTTCTTTCCGGCGATTTTGCACCCCGTGTCGCGTGACACGGCCATATTCAAAGAGGAACAATTTGGACCCGTCTGTCCTGTGCTCGATTTCGAAGATTTCGAGGAAGTGTTGACGGATATCGCGGAGAGCGATTACGGCCAACAGGTGAGCATATTCACCCAAGACGCAGAAGTGGCTGGGATGTGCATCGATCACATGGTCAATCAGGTCTGCCGCGTCAACATCAATGCGTCGTGCCAACGAGGACCGGATGCTTTGCCGTTCACCGGACGGAAGGACAGCGCAGTAGCCACTTTGAGCGTCAAGGCGGCATTGCGGTCCTTCTCCATCCGCACGCTTGTTGCGTGCTCTGAATAACAAAAAGGCTTGGTGGAGGACGTCATCGCGGGCGGCCATTCGTCGTTCTCATCCATGAACTACTTGCTGTAACTTTCAGGGGTCAGACCAGCGTCGGTGCCTCTGCTCGGCGCACTCGTCTTTTTCGAGATTAGGCAACCGTTTTACGGTACAAGGCGTTACTTTCGAGACATAAAACCGTCTTGAAATGAAAGCAGCCTTTACATTTTTCTTCGCAGCCCTTCTGAGCGTCGCAACGTCCCAAGTCACCTTGGATGCGACTGTGTTCCTCTCCGATGAGGCTGGCAATGCATCCGTGGGTGTTCCTGTTGCCTTTTCGGTGCAGGTGTCTGGAGGTGTTTTCACGGCCGATGCTACGACCAACGAATCAGGGGAAGCCTTCGCCTTATTGGAATTGCCCAACGGCACCATGCAAGGGATGTTGACCGCAACGTACATGAATTGTGATTCGGTGGATGTGACCATGAATGGTTCGTTTGCAGCAAACGCGTTGGGTGGGTTGAGCCCGGTGTACTTGACGGGCGTTTACTGCGGAAGCGATACTGGAGGGTAAGAGTGCGACATGGAATTGGACGGGGGGCTGACCGTGCTCGGTTCATGGATGTTCATGGTCTCGGGAGCTCCTGAAGATGCTGTTTTCGATTGGAGCATTGACGGGGCCACGATGAACAATACGAATGCGCCGGAATTCGGGTGGCAGTTCGACGGGGAATCCGTTTGGACCGTTTGTGTTTACGTGACCTCTGGTTCCTGTGATCCGTGGACGGACTGTTATGTGGTCGATACGACCAATCCGACCGGTGGAGGTGAATGTGAATTGACTTTCGAAGTG
>CALKYI010000175.1 GCA_938003665.1 uncultured Flavobacteriales bacterium | reverse complement strand
ACCGTTGATTTCGTTTGCAGCTCCGAGCTGTGTTCCACCGTGGCGGATGCTCACGTAGGTGATGACACCGGAGTTGTCCGCTGCGTTCGATCCACCGTACTTGGCGCGATCGTTATCTGCAGGAACACCTTCGATCTGGCCTTCACCTGTAGGGAGGTTGGTAGGAGCATCACCGAGAACGATGAGGCCACCCCATTGACCACGGGTGTCATAAGGTGTAGCGCCGTCGAGGTTATCGGCTTCGAATGTGAAGGTGATGCCGCAGTCGGCTGTTCCTTCTGCGAAGAGCTGACCGCCGCGAGCGACAATCAATGCTGCTGCATCGGCGCCTTGACCGGCCATGCCTTTCACGACAGTTCCGGCCTCAATGGTGAGGGCTTGTCCGTTGTTTACGAATACGTAGCCGTCTAACAAGTAGGTGTTGTTGCATGTCCAAGTGGAAGAGCCTACACCAGAACCGTCATCGGCAACAATGACTTCAGTTCTGTCAGCGAGCGGGGGGCAGTCACATTGCGCATACACCATCGAAAAGGTGCAAATCGCGGCGAAAGCCAAAAACAAATGCTTCATGATAGATGATTTGGTTGGAGGTTAATTGTATTTCGTCCCCAAAATTCACCTAGTTATCCCTTTCGCATTGTTTTTGAGATGTTACCCTTTTTGAGTGGATTATGTTAAATTTCAGTCCGTTTTTTACCTGATTTTTAAGGAAAGGTTATCGGAAGCACCCGTTTTGTAAAGGCATTGTTATTGCCTCGGTGGTTAGAAGAATCCAATCAAGTAAAGCAACCCGCCAGCGAGCGTGAGTTTTTGCCAAGCCGAAACCGAAGCGACTTGATGACGCGCGAGCTGTATGTGCACGGCGAGGTAAGGCAGTGCAAAAAGTAGGGGAGCGATGGGGCGAGCCACCAACTCAACAGAACCCCACCATGCAGCCGCAATAAGGAGCCACCCAGCGCTGTGCAGTTGATGCAAAAGCCGCTGGGTTCGATTCGGTCCCCAACGGACGGGCAAGGTGTCGTATCCTTCCGCCGCATCGCCCGCTGCATCCTGCCAATCCTTGGTGATCTCTCGCAGCAACGTGACATAGCAAGAGAGCACCACGTAGCCAAGCAGAATGTTGCCCTCCGTACTCTTGAATAGCTCCACCCATCGGTCGAAAGAACGGGACTCCAATAGCGCCAGGCACCACAGCGGCAACTGCCCCACAGACAAGGCGATGATGAGGTTACCGCGCAGGAAGCGCCGTTTGAACCAAGGGGAATAGCCCCAAAGTAGAACGCCCAAGATGACAATCCATAGGGCGGGCACAATACTCCTTGCAGCTACTGCAATGCCGAAGCTGGAGAGCACGGCAATCCCAGTGAGCATGTAATTCAGCGCCAGGGTTTGCCGACGGGTGATGACCCGTCCAACAAACGTTCGGTCCGGTCGGTTGACGCGGTCTTCCGCTACGTCGAAGTAATCATTGATGACATTGGCCCCCGCAGCCAAAGCGGCCATGGCCAAGGTCCCGAGTGCAAAAATGGCTTGTTGGTGCTGCGGCAACTCACCACCGAAAGCGGGGATGAGCAAGGATTCGGTAATGAGGCCCATGGCCACCACAATCATTAGCACGTTCCACGGCCGAATGAGCCGAATTCCCGCCCAAGCGGCAGAGTCGGTGATCGGACGTTGCTTAGCCATGCGAGGCGTCGATCAAATCGCGTTGAACAGTCCCTTGAGCCTCCGCTTGCTGATGAAAGGCATAATTGAACCCGCCGTGAATGGCATGGCCTCCAACTTCACCGTTGCGCCCCAATGCCAAGTAGCCGACCTGTAAGTCGTCGGTTGGCATGGAGCGAATGATGCGCTGCACGGCTTCATAACAGGCTTCCTGCGGTGAAGCGCCTTGACGCATCAATTCCACCACCAAAAAGGAACCGACGGTGCGCATTACGGCTTCACCGAGGCCCGTTGCCGTGGCTCCTCCAACAGCGCCATCTACATACAAGCCGGCTCCGATGATGGGGCTGTCGCCCACGCGGCCGTGCATCTTGTATGCCACCCCGCTGGTGGTGCAGCCCCCGGCCAATCGGCCTTCGTGGTCCAAGGCGAGCAATCCAATCGTATCGTGGTTTTCGATGTTGATGACGGGTTCATAGTTGGACGTGGTTTGCCACTTTTCCCAGGCCTTGCGCGCTTTTTCGGTCAGCAAGTTGGTGGACTTCATGCCCAATTCGCGGGCATATTGCTCCGCACCTGCGCCGGCCAGCATCACGTGCGGGGTATCTTCCATGACCTTCCGTGCGAGGGTGATGGGGTGGGCGACGTCCTGCACAAAGCAGACCGAGCCTGCATTTTGGGTGTGGTCCATGATGCACGCGTCGAGCGTCACGTTACCGTCCCGATCGGGAAGGCCGCCGATGCCAACGCTCAATCCTTCTGCATCCGCCTCCACCAACCGTGCTCCGGCTTCAATCATGTCCAGCGCATTTCCTCCAGCATCCAGTGCTGAGAAGCCTTTATCGTTGGCCAACATGCCGTGGTTCCACGTCGAAGCCATCGCGGCTCTGCCGCCCCCTTCCGACGGTGGATTCACAGGAGGCCGAGACCACGCCTTGCTCCACCAACTTCCAATTCCGAGGACGCCGGCTACAGCCGTGGCCTCTTTGATGAACTTCCTTCGAGATGATGCCATGCACCTAAGGTCGCAAAATTTTGCTTAGGATGCTTGGGCGTTTGGGAGCGTTCCACCGGAGCAATTTCATCACCAGCCACGGCAACACAAACAGGTCGGAAACTACGGCAAGCAGGAGGGTGGTTGAAATCAATACGCCGATGTAGAAGGTCCCCAGGAAGCTGCTCAGGCTCAACGTCATGAATCCACCGCAGAGGATGATGCTGGTGATGATGATGGCCTTTCCAGCATTGAGAAAGCTGCTGCTGATTGCTTCCAGTAGGTCCTTTCCTTTGGCCAATTCAATACGCAATTTGCTGATGAAATGAATGGTGTCATCGACGGCAATGCCAAAGGCGATGGTGAAAATGATACTGGTTGAGAGCTTGAGATCAATGCCTGTCCACCCCATGATGCCTGCAATCATGAGCAGCGGAAGGACGTTGGGAATCAGGGATATCACGACCATCGCAACATTCCGGAACATCAGACCGGAAATGAGCGCGACAATGAGAAAGGCGATGGCCAACCCCAACACCATGTCACTGGCCAAGGAGCCGACATTCAGGTCAATCAGCCGTGCAGTACCCGTTACGTGAAGGTCGAGGTATGAATCGGGAAATTCGGCAGCAAACCACTCGAAAAGCGCTGCGTCTTGTGCTCGGTAGTGTTGGGCGCCGAGGTCGGGAAGTTTTCCAAACACCCTGAGGACATTCGTTTCCTCATTGACCACCAACGCGAGGGGGTTGGTATTCTCACCACGTGCCATCGC
>CALKYI010000174.1 GCA_938003665.1 uncultured Flavobacteriales bacterium | reverse complement strand
GCCGAACTGAGGTAGAATTTGACCGCAAGCTCCAGGTGCACACATGCCTCCTCGTTGCGGATGACCAAATCGATTTCTCCCGCCGTTCGTTTGCCCAATTGGATAACGTGGTTGGCAGCAAGAACGGTCCAATCGGGATGGGTGGTGAGCCAAGCTTGAATGTTCCGTTCGAACCGATGGCCGAGCCGGAGCGAGGCGGTATCCACGCGCTCACCTGCCATGTCGAAGCCCGTGAGGTCGGCGGTCTCCAGCCAGGTAGTGAACGCCATGCGCGCGGATTCGTCTTCCCTTTGTCCCCAATGGTAAGGCAGGTCGGCCATAAGCGAGGGGCTACATGCGCACCAAGCGATTTCTTGCCAATACCTCCCCGGACAAGCGTTCAACAGGTCTTCAAGATGCGGAGGCCATTGGCTCAGTTTTCCCATGGTGGAAGGACTATCTTCGCGGTCAAGTTAATCGAATTCCATGCGAACCCTTGCACATGTGCCGCACCCGCTGATGCGAATCACCATCAACCATTGGAACGATAAGTACCAGCTTCGGTATGAACTCGATCGGTACGAGCAGGCCTTCAAGTTTGAATCCGAAACGTTTACCCTGGAGGCCGTACAGGCCATTGCCCAACGCATCTCGGACGACGTGCTCAAAGGCTTTGTGACCATGCGCTCGCTGGTGCAAGCGGAACTCAACGAAAACCCTTCACAATGAATAAGCAGTTGATTTTGATCTTGATGGCTTGCCTGACCCTCTGGTTGGCAGCCTTGACATACATCCAATTTGGAAACACCGGGCCTTCAGTCTCTCCGGCCCTTCAGTCTGGACAATCGGCCACCGTTGCCTACGTGCACGGCGACTCTATCCAGACGGGGTACGAGTTCATCGCTGCGCGGGAACGCGCCTTGTTTGCGGCGGTTCAACAAGCGCAGATGTCAGTCGAACGTTTGGCCACACCGTTGCAAGAAGAAGCGCAAGAGCTCATCGCTTATGCGAACGGCGCCGGGGTGACCGAAGACGAGGTCCAAATCGCCCAGTCGCGTTTGTATGAAATCGAGGCACAGCTCGCGCAGATCCAAAACGAGTCTCAGAATCGATTGGTCCAGCTCGAAAATGAACTTCAAGCCGAAGTTGCGCAGCAGCTCAGCTCGGAAGTGGCCGAGTTTGCCGCAGAAAATGGATTGGAAGTGGTGCTCAATTGGGGACTGTCAGGAGAAGGTGTTTTGTACGGTGCTCCAGCGTTTGACGTAACCGAGGCGCTGTTGGCCTTTATGAATGATCGCTACGAAGAGCCGGCACCAGAAACAGAAGGGACCACGGAAGAATGAGCACGGCTTCGACCAAGAAAATCGAACACATTGTCGAGTATGTGCTTTACGTGTGGCAGATGGAGGATTTGGTGCGCGCAGCCCAATTTTCTGAGGAAGCCATAGACAGTTTGTTCCAAGGACAGGGAGGGGAGGACTGCGAGTGGCTGCTGGCTTTGAGCAAGCAGATGAAACTAGAAAACCTGGAGGAGAAGGGGCACATTTCGGACGTCATCGAGGTGCAGACTGAACTGGCTTTGCTGCACGATCTATTGACCGGACCCATGGAGGACGAGATTTACATCAGCTCGTTCCAAACAGCCGAGCCCATTCTGCGCGAACTCGAGCAGAACAAAATGGGAGAGGGGCTGCGTCACCCCACAGAAACCATGTTAACCGCGCTGTACGGTTGGTTGGTATTGAAAATGCGGAAAGAGGAAGTGTCCTTAGAGACCCAATCTGCTTTGCAGCCCATCCGTGAGATGGCCAATGCGTTGGCAAGGGGCCACGTGAAAGTGTACCAAGGAAAATAAGTTCAACGGTTCTGGAGTCGGCGCACGTGGCGCATCCGGCTGATTGAGATGCGCAGCACATGGGACTCATTTCGCAACCGGTCAATGATGGCGGTTGAGAGTTCGTGCTGAGGCAGTGCGATGGAGCCTTCTGGCCAACAGTTCAGATCGCCTCCTACAATCATGCACTTAAAGAAGTCATGCGCGTTGGATGCCTCTTTGGCAAGTGCTTGAATACCGGCATTGGATTGCATCTCTTCGTCGACGATGAGCCAAGCAGATTGGTGCTTGCCGTTTTCGTGCAAAAATTCGGACACGTTCAATTCAGTGGGAGAGAGCACACGGGCCTCGGCAAAATCACGGATGCGTGCCGCAAAGCTTTCGCTTTCGGCTCCATTGGAGAAGGCAATCCAGATGATGGGGGTTGAGTTAAACGGTGTCATGTAGGCGCTTTTCGCGTTGAGGTTGCACTTACGGGCTCCTCGCTGAAAAGGTTGCAGATTCCCACATGGGCCGTGTTCAAAACATCTTCCTTGTCCGTTTCCACTCCTGTGTTCATCATCGAACTTCACAGGTTGAAGCAAATGGCATCCACTCTTACATCCTACGAGACGCACCCGGCCGTTTTACGACTGGAAGACCGTGATGCGCGGCTGGCATGCCAAGCATTGATGGAGGAGACCTCGGATGGGGCAACAATTGTGGAGACGGTGGAGGAGCAATTGGTTGAGTGGTTGGTTACCCGCACCCCTGCCTTGCGCGCCCAGCCCGATGTGTTGGCCGATGAAATCAAGTCGGCAATCGGAGAGCACGGCTGGGATGGTTTCGGTTCATGGGCTTGGTTTCCTTGGCGACAGACCTGGGTGCGCCTGCTACCGGAAGCGGCATTTGTATCTGTGCGCACCAACCGCAATCGGAATAAGATTACGGAGGAAGAACAGGCCCTGCTCGCGCAGAAGACCGTGGCTGTTGCAGGGCTTTCTGTTGGGAGTTCGCTGGCGATGACGCTCGCCATGGAACGGACTTGTGGTCGATTGAAGTTGGCGGATTTTGATGTGTTGGAATTGTCCAATTTGAACCGCATCCAGACCGGTGTGCACCATTTGGGTGTTCCCAAAGCAGTAGCCATTGCGCGGGCAATCACCGAAGTGGATCCTTATTTCGAGGTGGAATTGTATCCGGACGGGTTCACCTCGGCCAACGCAGAAGAGTTCATGGACGGTGTGGATTTGGTTTGCGATGCCTGCGATCAGGTCCAAGCCAAAGCCAATCTCCGGTGGCACGCGCGGGAGAAAAACATTCCATTGATCATGGAAACATCGGACCGCGGCATGCTCGATATTGAGCGGTACGACTTCCCCGAAACGCCCTACCTGCATGGCCGAATCTCCGATGCCCTGTTGCAAGAAATGCGGGAGGCATCCGGATGGAAGCCTGAATATTTTGATGCATTTATTGATGTGAGCCAAGCGTCTACACGTGGAGTAGCCAGCTTACAAGAGGTGGGTAAGTCCTTGGTGGGTTGGCCGCAGCTCTACACCGATGTTGCAGGTGGAGGTGCGCACGCTGCACAAGTGATTCGAACAATTTTTCTCGGTGAGCCCGTTCAGGACGCTCGCCAC
>CALKYI010000173.1 GCA_938003665.1 uncultured Flavobacteriales bacterium | reverse complement strand
TGGACATGGATGGCGCTGGTCAGTTTTATGTTAGCTCTTGGTCCCCTGCCCGCATCACGCGGTATTCCAACGACTTTGCCACGGCTGAAACCGTCGTCCAAGGAGCAGGCTCCGGCCTATCGAACCCAGCGGACATCAGCTATGCCATCGAGACCGACACCCTTGGCGTAGCCAACAGCGGAAATGGCACACCGTCCTTTCATGAGTTTGGATCCGTGAACTCTCTTGATGCAGCTGCCGTCACTGAAGAATTCGCGCGATGGTCCGCACAGGGATTGAACCTGTCTTCCCCCGTTGCCGGATCATGGGTCATTCAGGCCTACACATTCAACGGACAATTGGTGGATTCCCAGCGATTGGAGCTACCTGCGGCCCCGACATTGGTGCCATTGGAGCGCCTAGATTGGGACGGGAACGTGTTCGGAATTTTGCAAGTCGTTTCGCCCAGCGGGCAACGATTCAGCGTCAGACCGGATCAACGTCAACGATGAGGCGTATGCGCTTGAAGCGGTCGTCTGCGCGAAACGCAGCGAGGTCGGCTTTAAGCAACGGCTTGTACTGATCCGGACGCAACTCGCGTTCAAACTTGAGCAACAACACGCGGTGATGTAAATCGTTGATGCGGCTGATCATTGGGGTCTCGGGGCCGATGACACGCGCCATGAACCGCTGGGTCAACCGCGCTGCCAAGACCTCAGCTGCCACGTCCAACCGGCCCACGTCCGTGTGCTTGAGGGTCAGACGAATCAACCGAACAAAAGGCGGATAACGGTAGTTTTTGCGTTCAATCAACTCTTGGTTAACCAATCCGTGGTAATCATTGGCCATCACCTTGGTCATGACCCAGTGATCGGGATTGAACGTCTGCAAGATGACTTTGCCGCGTTCTCCAGAACGGCCTGCACGGCCGGCGACCTGGGTGAGCATTTGGTACGCGCGCTCAAAACTTCGGAAGTCCGGAAAATTCAGCATGCGGTCTGCGCTGAGCACGCCTACGAGGCCTACATGCGCAAAATCCAACCCTTTCGTGACCATCTGAGTTCCCACCAGCACATCGAACTCGCGGTTGGCAAAGGCGCGCACCAATCGCTGATGTCCGTGGCGGCTGCGTGTGGTATCGGCGTCCATTCGCGCCACGCGTGCATTGGGAAAATGTTCGGACAATTCCTCTTCGATCCGCTCCGTGCCGAGGCCTTTGGGTTTCATGGTCGCCTTGCCGCACGAAACGCACACCGGAGGAGGCGGATCGACCACGTAGCCACAGTGGTGGCAGTTGAGCTCGTTCTTCCATTTGTGCACCGTCATGGGCACATCGCAGCGTTCGCATTCCGGAATCCATGCGCAGGTTTCGCATTGCCACATGGGGCTGTACCCCCGTCGGTTTTGGAAGAGAATGACCTGCCTACCCGAATCCAACACCGCCTCCATTTCCAATTTCAACAAACGCGAGAAATGCCCGTGCATGGCGCGTTGGCGGTGGGCTTTGCGCAAGTCGGCACACCATATCTCGGGCAACATGACGCCTCCATATCGCTCGGACATTTCAATACGGTCCATCCTTCCTTCTGATGCAAGCCAATGCGTTTCCACAGAAGGGGTTGCCGATCCCAGCACACAAAATGCCCCTTCACGCGCGGCCATCCACATCGCTACGTCTCGTGCTTGGTAGCGCGGGGCCGGATCGTATTGTTTGAAGCTCGGTTCATGCTCCTCGTCGACAATGATGAGTCCCAAGCCCTGCAGGGGCAGAAACAAGGCGGATCTTGGTCCCACGACCAACTTGGGTATCGGATTGCCCTTGCCGAGTACTTCAAGCCATGTTTCGGTCTGCTCCCTCCTTGTGAAACGGCTGTGATAGACATGCAGGAAGGCCTCAAAATGATGAGCCAACCGCTGAATCAATTGCGTGGTCAATGCAATTTCCGGCACGAGGAACAGCACCGTCTGCCCACGTTCCAAAGCGTCGGCAATGAGGTGGATGTACACCTCTGTCTTGCCCGACCCCGTCACCCCGTGCAACAGCGCCATGCGGTTGCCCTCCCGGCTCGTTTGAAGTTCTTTGTACGCTCTTGTTTGCGTTGGACTCAATGCAGGAAGCGGCTTCGTTTGGTCAGCGAGTGGACCTGCGGCTTCGCTTTCTACGTTTTGTTCACCTCGTACCCACAAACCTTTG
>CALKYI010000172.1 GCA_938003665.1 uncultured Flavobacteriales bacterium | reverse complement strand
TTGATGCGGTTCATAGGTCGAATAAGGCCAAGTTAGCCCGTTCTGCTTCGGCGCTTTGAACGCGCTCCGAAAAATATGCCCGGGCCGCGCGCGACTTGGCCTCCCACTCCGCATGGTTCAAGGTTAAAGCCGCATTCAATCCGGCGTTCCATTCCGATTCATCGAGTGGCCAATCCCACCCTACGTTGTACGCCTCGAGACCGCGCCACGGGGTTCGGTCGCTGATGAGCACCGGGCACCCATGGGCCCAAGCTTCCACGATCGAGTGGCCGAAATTTTCTTGGGTCGTCGAGGAGAGCAGGTAGTGCGCAGCTTGAAAATGTGGACCCAATTCCGAAGGCGGCATGCCCCCGTGAAACACGACTTCGACCGCAGGATTTTTGGTGGCCAAATGTTCCAACTCTTCCTGGTAGGCCGAGTCTTCCACCGGTCCGATGAAATTGACGGTAACGGGGCGAGACGCCTTCGCGCCGAGAACCGCTTGCAAGCCAAAATGCAGGTTTTTCACCTGGTGAATGCGGCCGATGACAGCGATGTTCCAGCGGTCGTCTGAGCGTGAGGCGATTTCGGAAGGCTGTGGTGAGGGAAGGTTTTGTGCGACTGCGGTATGTGCGCGGGGAAAGGCTCGTCGAACTTCTAAGGCTTCTTGCTCAGAGGAGGCGTGCCATCGGACGCGATCCATCCATCCCATGCCCCGGGCCAAAGCCAGAAACATCCGCTTTTTCAAGGGTTTGATGGAAAGTGCTGCTTCACCGAGCATGCCCCGCGGCGCCATAACAACGCGTACGTTGGGCCGTTGCCGAAGAACGCGCAATGGCAATAAGGTGAAGCCTTTAGAAAACAAGCTATTCAAGTGAATGACCTCCGGCTTTACCTCATCCAAGATGTCCTTCCACTGACTCTTATCGATGCCAGATGTGTAGCGAACCTGGATTGTAGCGGTGCCCGTTTCGACCGTGCTCCATTGATCGGCTTGGACGTCAAGGGGTTGCTCTTCGCCCAAATCGCGGTTGCCTGTAACCACCCAAACCTCATGCGCTTGAGAAAGAAAGGCTGCCAGGTTGTAGGCGCTTCGAATCGGACCGCCTGCTTTGAATGCCGGTGGGAACCAATCGACCGCTATCAGCACGCGCTTTTTCACGTCAGGCAATGCGATTATGTTTCATCCAATAACCGAGCACCACCAACGACCACACCCTCGAGAATGACCAGCGTGGGCTTCCTTGTATGAAGGCATTCCAAATGGATTGCACCTCTTGTTCGGCAAAAGCCCCCAGTTCAGACAGCACCTCCAACCCTTCCTCACACATGGGTTTCAGAGCGGTTCGCATCCAAACTTCCCACGGCAAGGTGAAGCCCATTTTCGGGCGATCAATGACTTCACGTGGAAGCAAATCTGGCAACGCATCCGTGAGCAATTGCTTGGGCGAATGCGGCCACTTGTCCTCGTCTGATACCGACAAAGCCGCCGCTACCACATTGTGATCGAGGAATGGTACACGCACCTCCAAGGCATGGGCCATAGACATCTGGTCTGTATCGCGCAGCAACGTGTGCTGCATATACGTGCCCATTTCCGCGATGCTCACCTGGCCCAGCATGGGGAGCTTCTCGCCACGGCTCTTAGGGCCCAATTCTTCCATCAGGTGGTTGTACACCGCATTCGGGTGGTCCGCCAATCCCGGCGCCAATCGGCGTATGTCACGTTCAAGGAAGACTTGACGGGACAATGGATAGGTGTGCAATAAATCAAAGTAATCCCCGGCCAGCGCCTCGGCTTTCTTGTAGGCCGTAATGTCCTTCTTGTATGCGGCATACGCCCCTCCGGCTAGCTTGCGGAAGCCTTTGGGCCAGGAGCCCAACCAACGCTGGTCCCACAACGCCTTCGTTCGTTGAAATACCGGGTAGCCCGCAAACAACTCATCGCCTCCCAATCCACTCAATGCGACGGTGATTCCGGCAGCTTTGGTTGCTTTGCTCACCACAAAAGTGTTTGGTCCGTCGCCACTGGGGTGGTCCATGGCTTCCAACGCCGAAGGGACATCCTCGAGAAATGCATCCGGAGTCAAGCGGATTTCATGGTGGTCGGTGTCAAATCGTTCAGCAATGAGACGCGAATAAGGGCTCTCGTCAAATTCTCCTTCGTTGAACGTTACGCTGAAGGTCGAGATGCGCTGCTCAGTTGCTTGTTTCATCAAGCCGACGATGGCGCTCGAATCAATCCCGCCGGATAAAAAGGCACCCAATGGCACATCCGAACGCAACCGCAATTCCACGGACCGAGAGAGGGCCTCATGGATCCGCGCCAACTCATCCTTCCGTGGGCGTCCCGGTGGCGTCGCCGCCGCGGCGGCATCCCACCAGCGACCGATTTCTGTCTCTTCGCCCTGCAACCGCATCCAATGGCCAGCCGGCAGCAAGCTCACCCCCTTCACAATGGTTCGAGGCGCGTGTACAGTCTGGTAACGGAGGTAATCGGCCAAGCCCACAGGGTCGTGTTTGCGCTCAATCCAATCCGATGCCAGCAAGCTGCGCACTTCACTCGAAAACACCACCATGTTGTCGGCATGCGCGTAGTACAGCGGCTTGATGCCCATTCGGTCGCGTGCCAACGTCAATTCTCGTCGCGCTTGGTTCCAATACGCAAACGCAAACATCCCATTGAATTCGGTCAGCGCCGCCCGGCCCCAGACCTGCATGGCTGCGAGAACGACTTCGGTATCACTATCGGTTTGAAACGCGTAATCTCCGCTGAGTTGGGCACGCAATTCCCGGTAGTTGTACACCTCTCCGTTGAAGACAATCACATCGCCCGTTGGGCTGTCGATGAATGGTTGGTTGGAGGCCTCCCGGGTATCAATGATACTCAAACGTCGATGGCCCAACACCACCTCATCCTCTTCCATCCACACCCCAAATGCGTCAGGTCCACGGTGCGCAATGGCTTCTACCATGCGCCCCACAGCGCCGCAAGCCTCGGGGAATCGCGACCGATCATTGATACCGTATACGCCTGCGATTCCGCACATCGCCTACGACTCCTCGCCTTCGTTTGACTTCTGGATGCCGTCCCAACCCTGGGCCTTGAGCGGCGTTTCGAGGCCGTTTTTGGTGACCAAGGTCTTCTCCTCGGTGTCTTCCAGCATGTGACCGATGACGGACAATTTGGGGTGGTTGCGCACCTTGTCGTAATCGTCCTGGGAAATCGTGAAGAGCAGTTCGTAATCCTCGCCGCCGCTGAGCATGCAGAGCGTCGGATCGAGGTTGAAGTCACGGGCCGTCTTGTACGTGTGGGGGTCGATGGGCAGTTTGTCCTCGTAGAGTTTGACACCCAGTCCCGAGGAGGCACACAAGTGGAAAACCTCCGATGCGAGCCCGTCGGAAATGTCAATCATCGACGTCGGCTTGAGGCCAAGTTCGGCCAATTCGCGGATGACGTCGGTGCGCGCCTCGGGCTTCAACTGACGTTCAAGGATGCCCTCGTGGCCGCTGAGGTCAGGCTGGGCGGTAGGCGCCGATTGGAACACCACCTTTTCACGCTCCAATACCTGCAGGCCCATGTACGCTCCGCCTAGGTCACCAGTTACCACCAACAAATCGCCAGCCTTCGCTCCCGAGCGCGAAACCGCTTGGTCACCGTCGACCAACCCCAAGGCCGTAACCGTAATCATCAATCCAGATGTAGAGGATGAAGTGTCACCGCCAACGAGGTCCACCCCGTAAACCGCGCACGCTTTGTGCACGCCGGTGTAGAGTTCATCGAGCGCTTCGACCGAGAAACGGCTGCTCACCGCAATGGATACGGTGACCTGTGTGGGCAACGCGTTCATCGCACAGATGTCGGAAAGGTTGACCGCGACGGCTTTGTAGCCAAGGTGCTTAAGGGGGGCGTACGAAAGGTCGAAATGAACCC
>CALKYI010000171.1 GCA_938003665.1 uncultured Flavobacteriales bacterium | reverse complement strand
GGCTTCAATACCCGAAGTTCCGTAGTGGACCACCACAATGGTCGGTTTTTGGTGCTGACCGACATTGATGCTCCGACTTACCGCTTGGTCGGGATTTCCGCCTCCAACACCTCCGACTGGGTGGACGTCATTCCCGCTGACGAACACCTGCTCGAAGGGGTGCGTAGCACCGGCGGTCAATTGTTCGCCACCTACCTCAAGAATGCCTGCAACGCGGTCGTTCGGATGGACATGGATGGCTCCAATCCACGCACCATTGAATTGCCCAACGAAGCCGGTTCAGCCGGAGGCTTTGGAGGAAAAACCGATGCGACGGAAACGTTCTACGCATTTACCTCTTTCACTTACCCAACGTCCATCTACCGCTACGACATGGCCACGGGTGAAAGCACCCTGTTTGCCGCGCCTGACGTCGATTTCAACCCCGGAGATTTCGAATCCAAGCAAGTGTGGTATGAATCAAAGGACGGCACCTCTGTCCCTATGTTCATCGTCCACAAGAAAGGACTCGAAATGGACGGCAACCGTCCTACCTACCTCTACGCGTATGGCGGATTCAACATCAGCCTGACGCCAAGCTTCAGCTCTTCGTTGCTACTGCTCCTCGAAAACGATGGCGTGTACGCCATGCCCAACCTCCGTGGAGGCGGCGAATTTGGGGAAGAATGGCACGAAGCAGGCATGCTGCTCAAGAAGCAAAATGTCTTTGACGATTTCATCGCAGCCGGTGAATACCTCATCGACCAAGGGTACACCCAATCGAGCCGCTTGGCCATTGCAGGTGGATCCAATGGAGGCTTGCTGGTCGGCGCGACCATGACGCAACAACCTGACCTCGCCGGCGTGGCCTTCCCCGCTGTCGGTGTCATGGACATGTTGCGGTACCACCAATTCACCATTGGCTGGGGTTGGATTCCCGAGTACGGCTGCGCGGACAGTTCGAAGGCGGACTTCGACAACCTCGCCGGGTACAGCCCATACCACAACCTCGCTCCGGAAACGGCGTACCCCGCCACCATGGTGACCACTGCCGACCACGATGACCGCGTTGTACCTGCGCACAGCTTCAAGTTCGCCGCGCGGCTTCAGGCCTGCCAAGCAGGCGATCGTCCGGCGCTCATTCGAATTGAGAAAAATGCGGGCCATGGCGCCGGCAAGCCCACGTCCAAAATCCTGGACGAGCAAGCGGATAAGTGGGCGTTCATGTTCCACGAAATGAACGTAGCCCTACCTCAAGAGTGAACCCCAGCGACGCACCGGCGCATGTCGGATACGAGGATTAACACCTCGTCATCGCTTGGAAACCGCACGGACTGCTGACATCCGGAAACAGCGGTCGAACTTTTGTCCAAGCTGTAAACCGCACTCGAGCTGAAGGGTCGGACAATGGCGTTTTGCCGTGCCACCGCCTCGACTTTGGAACGAGTGGCTGGGTGGTATTTGGCAAAACCGCACGGGCCGCGCGTGAGGTGGGGTTGCTCTTTGAGCAGCGTCGCATCACCAAGCAGTACTTGGCCTTGGTGCACGGGGATGTACCGCATTCAATGACCATGGCGTGGCCGTTGGATGGAAAAACGGCCTCGACCCATGTGGAGCGTTTGGCGCGGGGCCGGATGGCCGGGGCTGGTCCTGTCAGTTTCGTGCGGGTCGAGCCCATCACTGGGCGTACCCACCAAATCCGTCGCCATTTGTTCGGGACCGGCCACGGAATCGTCGGTGATGATCGGTATGAGATTCCCGGAGAACGCTACACCGGCAAGGGGCTATTTCTCTGTGCGTATAGCATCGAATTTGAGCACCCGCTGGAACGCGAGGTGCTGATTCAACTTGAAGGCGAGCCTTCCAAGAAGTTTCGAAAATTGCCCTTCGTGCACCAGTCCGATTTCATCCAACGCTTCAGCCTATCTTCGCACGAATGATTGCGCGCTTTCTCCGTTCCAGTTACCGGATTCCCGGGTTTCTCTTGTTGAGTTTGGCGTACACCTTTAAACTGGGTGTTGTGCGGATCATCCATGGCGCAGATCGCCATCGCATTCACCGCATCCTCATCGAATTCATCCATCGCGTGTATGCCATCATGGGCATCCGGGTGTTTGTGGAGGGAGAGCTACCGGAAAAACCATCCATTCTGATGGGCAACCACCGCAGCTACGTCGATGCGGTAATGATCCCCGCCAAGACCCCGGTGGTATTTGTGGGCCGGGTTGAAAGCAAATCATGGCCCATCATCGGATGGGGCGCCACATTGTTGGGCACCATCTGGGTCAACCGAAAAAGCAAGGAAAGCCGAAAGGAAACGCGTGAGTCCGTCAAACAGCGTCTGCAAGACGGCTTTGGCATTGTGATTTTCCCAGAAGGAACAACGCACATGGGCCCGGACGTACTTGAGTACCGACCTTCGATGTTCTACATCAGTGCCGAAGGCGGATTCCCTGTAACGCCCATAGCCATCGAGTACAAAGACCCGAACATCGCCTGGGTAGGCCAAGCGAAATTCGTGCCCCACGCGTGGAAGCAGTTTGGAGCCAAACACATCGACGTGAAAGTCTCATATGGGCCGACGTATTGCCTCCCTGACGGTGGCGAGATGCTGGAAAAAACGCGTGCATGGACAGAGAAGGAAGTGATGCGGTTGCGCAACGAATGGGACCAACAAATCGCCGAAGAGCAAAAAGGATGAGCACCCTGAAGTCCATTTACCGATTTGCATCAAAGCGGTGGCAGACGCTTCACCTGGATTACCGGGTGAATTTCACTCCACGCTCGCGACCGGAAACCGGCAAAGGCCTCAAGGAAATCCACACCATTCTCGACGAGCGGAAAGCACAGATTGAGGGTGAAGTGAAGCGCATCTTGAACTACACGGAACAGCTGCATGCGATTCGTAAGCGGTCGGATGAAACGAATCCCCTCCTTCCTGCCTGGAACAATAACTTCCTCCCCGGATTGGACATCGCCGCGCTTTACATGTACATCGCAGAGCGAAAGCCAAAAAAGTACATGGAGGTCGGATCGGGCAATTCAACGCTCGTCGCGGCGGCAGCCAAAAACCAATACAGTACCGACACGGAGATCATCAGCATCGATCCGTATCCCCGTGCCGACATTGATCAGGTTTCACAGCGCATCGTCCGTCGGCCATTTGAACAAGTCGGAACCGAATGGGCCGATGAACTCGAAGCCGGTGACATCCTGTTCATCGATAACAGCCACCGCGCGCTGCCGAACTCCGATGCCACCGTGTTCTTCTTGGAATGGCTCCCGCGACTCAAAGAAGGTGTCATCGTGCAGGTACACGACATTTACCTGCCCTGGGATTACCCACAAGACATGTGCGAACGCGGTTATTCCGAACAGTACGTATTGGCTGCCATGGTCATGAGCAATCCGGAACGCTACCGCCCCATCTTTCCTGCGTTTTGGATCGCGCAGCAACCTGATATGCAAGCCACTCTGGCCCCATTATGGGAAAACAAAAACCTCCACGGCGTGGAGCGCCATGGAGGTTCTTTTTGGTTCGAAATCGGACCGGCTGTTGCCTAGGTAGACTAGGCGCTAATCAGCGCTGAATCACGACCGGAGCTGCGGCTACTGAGCCATCTTCCATGCCAATGCGCAGGGTATAAAGCCCAACCGCCAAGTCTTGGACGTTCAAATTCATTCGTACATCAACCGCAGGCCACGTGCGCACCACTTGGCCTCGGACATCGATGAGTTCCAGCCATTCCGTTTCGCGCACAGCATCCTGCATGGACAGGACGAGAACGTCTTGCACCGGATTAGGGTACAACACCATGCCCATCATTTCCAATTCACTGACGGAATTCACCAACAAATCCACTTCCACAGCCACGTCACCGCTGCATCCGGTGGTGTCGGTCTCCGTAACCGTCACCAAGCCGTTGCCCGT
>CALKYI010000170.1 GCA_938003665.1 uncultured Flavobacteriales bacterium | reverse complement strand
AACTTTGCCAATGTCAGCGGGGATCATTTCTATGCCCATGTCGATGAAACCAGCCTGGACGGAACCATTTTCGAAGGCCGAGTTGCACATGGCTACTACCTGTTGAGCAAAGCCGCCGGCCTTTTTGTGGATGCCAAAAAAGGTCCCGTTCTGCTGAATTACGGGGTGGAGCAAGCGCGGTTCACGAAGCCTGTCTACCCGGGTACTACCGTTGGTGTCCGCCTGACTGTTGAGGATAAAATCGAACAAGAAAAGCGCGATGCCGAAGACATCCGAAAGGGCATTGTGAAATTCCGAGTGGACATGTACGATCAAACCGGAGAAAGCGTGGCGGTCGCAACCATCCTTACTATGGTGAAATTTCGCGACCAACAGGTATGATGCCATTGATTCGATTTGCTTCATTGGTCGTCGCCGTTTCGGTCAGCCTTAAGCTAGCTACCATCTGCGCACAGGTTGATACCGATCGTTACTCTGGTGAGCAGATTCAACGCGATCTGGATTCGCTGGCGGATTGGATCATGGCCATTCACCCGTCTCCGTATGTCCATTGCTCCTCACTTGAGTTTGATGAAGCCCTGGAAAGCGCCAAAGCCACTTTTGCTGGTGGTGGCACACTGTTCGGTGCCGCGCAAATGGCTGCAAAAGTGTGCAACGTTTTGAAGGACAGCCACACCGGTGTGGCCCTTCAGTCCTTTTCAAACCAGCTCGGAGCCCGATACGGTCATCTACCCCTTGAGATTCAGACCGTCAACAACCGGCTCATTGTCACCAGTACCATAGGTGATTCGACGATGATTGGCGAAGAAATTCAACGCGTCAGTGGAGTTTCGGTGCGTTCTGTTTTGGGAGGAGGATTGGCTTTGGTGTCACAAGAAGGTGATGCAGCGCTTGCCCGCCTTCGTATGTCCGAGAAACTTTGGAACGACATTGCGCCCTTTGCCATTGGCGTGGATGTTTCCGATTCGGTCCTCGTCGAATACGCTTCAGGTGTTTCGGAGCGCCTGCCTGTATTGAACAACGAGGACATAAAGAAATGGCACGCTACCCAGAACGAAGCGGCCCCAATATTTTGGAATGAACGCAGGAGTGACAGCACGGTTGCAGTGGTTTTGGCCATCAAGCACTTCCACCCTGAAAACGTTCGCTCTTTTCGCCAAGAACTGAAGGCCTGTTTCAAACACATCAAGGCGTTGGAGGCAGATGATGAAATCCGCTTCGCAGGGCTCATCTTGGATTTGCGCGGCAACTCCGGTGGCCACATCGCCATCATGGCTGAATTGCTCCCCTACCTGACGACCGCTCCCGTAAATCTGCCGGCGGGTGTGCAAATCAAGGCAAGCGAAGAGGCGAAGGCTCGCTGGGGCACGGGGCGTTTCGGTCTCATTGGCGGCAAGAGCTACCTCAAGAACCTGCAGGTATTGAAGTCCACCTTGAGCAAGATTGAGGGGGATTCAATCGTTTTTATTCCTTTTGACCGCTCCATCCAGCCACGCAAACGACACGCATACTCTGGCACAACAGCCCTCCTGCTGGACGGTCTGTCCGCATCTGCCACCGTTTCAATCGCTTCTTGGTTTGTCCGTTCGGGACGCGGTGAAACCTTTGGCGAACCTCCCATGTGCAGTGTGAGCGGGACATTCGGCAATCCTGTTCGGTTGGAACTTCCTGAAACCGGATTGGTCATCAACGTCGCCTCCGCGCGGTACTTTACCCAAACACCAGTGCGGTGGGAAGCCCGTCCTTTGCTTGTCGACCATCCGATCACCCCAACCGCACTGGACATCAAGGAAAACAAGGATCCCGTACTTGAAGGTGCCTTTGACTGGATGAATCAAAACCAACCTCGCTGACTATGACGCATTTTTCACGACTTGCTATAACCATAAGTCTCACCCTTTTCTTGGCTGGGTTGGCAGGGTGTTCATCTACTTCAATTCCAAAGCACCAGCTCGCGAACCCATTTGTTGGAACCGGAGGGCATGGTCACACTTATCCCGGAGCAACGGCTCCTTTTGGCATGGTGCAGCTAAGTCAGGATTCTCGGCTTACTGGTTGGGATGGATGCGGCGGCTACCATTACAGCGACAGCATCATTTACGGGTTCAGCCACACGCATTTACAAGGAACGGGTGTATCCGACTACGGCGACATCCTATTTGCGCCTTGCACGCAGTTCAATGAAGATGCTACATCTTGGTCAGATCGCTATGCCAGTAGATTCTCACACGCGAACGAAATGGCCCACGCCGGGTACTACCAAGTCTACCTGGAGGACCAGCGCATCGATGTGGAACTGACGACAACTGAACGCGTGGGCATCCATCGGTACCGGCTGGATGAACCCGATACCTTGTCCTTGATCATTGACATGCAACACCGTGATGCTTTGGTCCATTACAGCATCTACCCCGTTGGTGATTCCATGCTGGTTGGACATCGGGTTTCAGACAATTGGGCGCGGGAACAACACGTGTACTTCGCTGCTCGATTTGACCAACCGTTCGAGTGGCGCGATCAGCTCACCGAAGTTCGCAACATCGGAATCGGTGAGGCTGGCGAGTTGCTTCAAGAAGTGGAATACGTCCCCGTGTTCGCTGCGGATTTTGGTGTTTTATCCGAGCTCAATGCAGAAGTGGCGTTGAGTTTTGTCAGCATCGAAGGAGCACTGGCCAACCTGGAAGCTGAAGCCACGTTGGATTCGTTCGACGCGTATCGAAATGCAGCAGAGCACGCTTGGGACGAACAGTTGAGTTGCATTGCCGTCGAAGGAGGTTCGGAAGCCGAAACAGCAACATTTTACAGCGCACTCTATCATTGTTTCACGGCGCCGAACATCGCCAACGATGTGAATGGACAGTACCGTGGCACGGACTTGAAGGTCCATCAGTTGGGCGAGGACGAGGGGGATCACTACACCGTCTTCTCCCTTTGGGACACCTTCCGTGCGCTTCATCCCTTGCTGAATTGGATTGAGCCAGAACGCTCACGGGATTTTATCCGGACCATGCTGCGCATGTACAGCGAAGGTGGCCAACTGCCCGTGTGGGAGCTCGCGGGCAATTATACAGGATGCATGATCGGCTATCACAGCGTACCGGTCATCGCAGATGCGGACGCATGGGGCATTGAAGGTTTTGATGCAAAACGAGCCCTGGAAGCCATGGTTCAGGCAGCGGACAGCGCACACCTCGGCTTGGAACCGTACAGCCAATTGGGCTACATACCGCTAAATGAGGAACATGAATCCGTTTCAAAAACATTGGAATACGCTTTCGATGACGCGTGTATTGCTGCATTTGCGGCGAAAAACAGCCGTGACCCTCAACTCACAGAGCGGTTTCGGCTCCGGGCATTGAACTACCGGAATCTGTACAACAAGCAAAGCGGTTTCTTTCAGCCCAAGCGTTCGGCAGCATGGCTCGAATCATTTGATCCGAAGGAGGTCAATTTCAACTACACCGAGGCGAACGGCTGGCAATACAACTTTTTCGTGCCGCACGATGTCAATGGCCACATGGATCTCCTCGGTGGTGCGTCAGGCTATGCCGCCAAGTTGGAGGAAATGTTCACGTCAAGTAGCGAGACGACGGGGCGTAACCAGGCGGATATCACCGGTCTCATTGGCCAGTATGCGCACGGGAACGAACCCAGCCACCACATGGCCTACCTGTACCCTTTCGCCGGCATGCACCACCGCACAGCAGAATTGGTTGACAGCATTCGGGGCACCCTGTACACTCCCCTTCCCGACGGCTTATCCGGCAATGAGGATTGCGGCCAGATGAGCGCCTGGTACGTGTGGAGTGCCTTGGGCATGTACCCTGTCACCCCTGGAAGCGATCAACTCATCCTAGGAACACCACTGTTTGATCGAGCCATTGTTAAACCTAGAAAGGGACAGGGTGCTG
>CALKYI010000169.1 GCA_938003665.1 uncultured Flavobacteriales bacterium | reverse complement strand
CCAAATCGAATTCTGCGTAGAATGGATCCGTGCAACCTGGGATTGGGCATGTTGCCTCGCAGCTTCCAGCGCAGTATGCAACAACCAATCCTTCTGCGGCTGTTGCGCCGTAGTTGTTCGGAGCAACCGCACACGCTTCCGGAGCGTTGAAAACAGTACCCCATCCAGACCAACCGTCAGCTGGACCTGTAGCGGCAATGACGAATTCAAAACTCGCACCGTCTTCGATGTTCAGTGTGCCCGTGAAGATACCATCACCGTCATCGTCAGCGAGGGTAACACCCCAGCCGCCCCAGCCATTCCAGCTGCCGTTGATTACGATGTTATCGTAGTCAGCGTTCGGGAATCCGGTCGTGTTCATATCAATGGCGAACTGAACGTCAACCATCGCTGGCGGTGCAGCACATGTTCCGTCTGTTCCGCACTGCTCCCAACAAGCGCTTACGGTTGTTGCCTCCGTGACAGTTGGCAACAAACGGTCATTCCATGTGCCGTCAGCACATTCTTCGCCGGCTAGGTCCTCTTTGGCACCCCAATCACCACCGTCGTTCGGGCTGTTCAGGTAAATGTAGTTTCCGCTGTATCCATCAGGAACAGCAACCGTGACTGTGTAGATTCCGTCGCCGTCATCATCAGACATCGCGTGTCCCATAGCATCGCCGAAGTAATCACCGCCGCCAAGGAACATGCCGTTCGGTCCTACCGTGATGTTCGCCGTGTTGCAGTTGAACGTCACGTCGTGGAATACTGCAGGAGGAGCAGAACATGAGCCATCCTCAGAGCATTCACCGAAGCAAGTCGAGATGGTCGTTGGACCAGTAATTGACGGCAAGAAACGGTCGTTATAGTTGTCTGGATCACCACAAGGAAGACCGTCGAGGTTTTCTTTGCACGACCAATCGCCGCAAGCGCCGTTCGTGAAGGTGTAGAAGCTCGAGAAGCCCTCGTCCAACATCATCGTGATGCTGTATGTTCCGTCACCATCGGGGTCGGTCATCTCGTTGTCACCGGGGTTGCCGAAGTTTCCTCCGCCTGCCAGGTAAACACCTGATTCCGCAACAGTTTCGTTGGCCATGTTGACATTGAACGTCACTTCGTACTCTGTGACTTCAACGTCGCAACCAACGCATTCGCCGTAGCACACCAAATCAATGGTAACATCCTCTGTACCCGCTTGGAAGAATCGGTTCGTGCTGGAGTTTGCACATGCGCCAGGAACCGTCTCTTCGAAGCCCCATCCTGGGCCGTTCAGGTACTTCCACTCGAGGTAAGAATTCTCGAGCACCTCTTGGCTGTATGTGTAGACACCGTTGCCTGCGTCCGTCATTTGGCTTCCGCCGCCGTCCCATCCTTGAAATCCGCCGGCGATGAAGACACCTGCTGGGTTCGCACCCACCACTGACATGTCTACTTGCCAAGTGACCGTGATGTTTCCAGCTACGACGCCTGTGCACGCTTCACATGAGTCGAAGCAAACCACATCCAAGTCGGTATTTTCTGCTGGCACCGTGACCGTTCGGTTCACGTACCCGTCAATGGTTGACGTACAAGCATCTCCGTCCTGGAATTGCTCTTGTACCGACCAGTTGTCCAATGTGAATTTGTATTCATAAGTAGAACCAGCATCCAAGGATACATTCAATTCATAAACGCCGTCTCCGTCGGTATCAGCCATCTGCGCGCAATCACCGCACCAACCATTGAGGCTTCCGCTCAGGTTCACGAAGCCAAACCCAAGTGGGTAATCGTTCATATCTACGCTAAACTTAACCTCAACCTGTTCCGCAGGCTGTTCGCACGATCCGTCTGTTGAGCATTGCCCAAAACACGTACTGATTGTCGTGTTTTCCGTTACTGGAGGCAAAATGCGATCATTGAAGTTGGCGGGGTCTCCACAAGGAAGACCGCTCAAATTCTCTTTCGCACCCCAGTCACCACCGTCATTGGGGCTGTTGAGGAAGATGTAGTTACCAGAGAATCCGTCAGTAACAGAAATCGTTGCACTCCAAATGCCATCGGCATCATCATCAGACAAAGCAACTGCTTGGGCATCGCCCAAAGCTCCGCCACCAGCGTACATGCCGTTCGGACCGACTTCGATTGGAGCCGTATTGACTTCCAATGTGAGGTCGTAAGTCGCAAGCTCCGTTCCAGCAGGAACGAACTGGAAGCGCCACCATCCACCACCGAAGTTGATGTCCAACGTCATGGCATCATCGGTCAAGGACGTGATCTCATAGGTGATTGAAGCAGGAGCGTCAGCGGGGTCAGAAAGTTCACCGTTGTTGTGCACCTTCGCAAGGCCCATAAAGGCCCCCGTGCCATCAAGCGTCAAACTTGAACCGTCTACTGCCCATGTCGCCATGGCCGTGCCATCGTGGGGGGCCACAGGAGCACCACATTGTTCACCAGCTACACCTTGCCAGCCCTCGAGCCAAGTGGCGTCTTGGAGTATGTTTTGAAATGAACCATCCGCATTGAATGCGTAGATGTCATCAAACAAGCATGCCCGTGTTTCGACATCTGCTTCACTGCTTGACCACCATCCGGTGTCGCCTTGGCCGGGTCCAACACCCAAGGCGCCGGCACCTGGGTACAATTGCCATTGTGTGCCAGCGAGATTTTGAGCTTGCGCACCAAATCCAAGAAGGACACACGCAAGAAAACTTAAGAATCGCATAAGGTTAGAATTTTTAATTTTTTCTATGAAAGCCCTTATTCTACCATTGAGCATGGACATTTCAACGCTGTAAGATAACACTTAAATAGCGTAAAAACAACAAGGAATTTCAGATTTAACCGCAAAAGGTGTCTGAAATACAAGATATTGGCATCAATGTACCGATCGATCCACGAGTACCAAGGAGAGCGCTCCAGCACCCAAACTAAGCCCCGCAACCATCATGGTGAAAGCGATGTCTCCATTGAAGAGCAATCCGTTGACCCAGTTGATTCCTCCGAGCGCTGCGAGGATTTGAGGGATCACGATGAACATATTAAAAATGCCCATGTAAATGCCCATCTGGTCTTTCGGCACAGAGCTTGACAGCATGGCATACGGCATCGACAAAATAGAGCCCCAAGCCACGCCAATGCAGGCAAAGCACCATTTCAATTGTGCAGCACTTTCAAGATTCAGTTGCAACATCCAGGCGAAGCCCAGCCCACCGATCGCGAGGGAAACCCAGTGCACCAGCCGGCGGTTAATGGAATAACGGCTGGTGTAAAACGCGAGCAACAGAGCAAATGCCATCGAACTAAGCCCGTACACCCCCATCGCGCTCGACACTGCATTCGCCGCTTCATTGAATGCTGCATTCGCTGCCTCAAAATTGGCTGCTCCGGCTTCCGGGTTAGGGGATGCAAAAACATGCTCGGTCAGCGCTGGTGTCGCGAACGACCACATCGTGAAAAACGCAAACCAACTGAAAAATTGCACCACCCCAAGTTGCAACATCACCTTGGGCATTCCCGCAATCGAACCGAGGATTTCCTTGGCGCCGGCCAAGAAGCCTGCAGACTCCGCTTTCGCCTTTTCG
>CALKYI010000168.1 GCA_938003665.1 uncultured Flavobacteriales bacterium | reverse complement strand
TTCAAAACCACGTACACGTGGTGGTACCAGCGGCCGGTTGAAATGGATGCCTTGCTGGAAGAGGTGGCCGAAAACCTGACAGAATTGGAGCGCCAACTCACCGAATCGGAAAAGGACTCGGTCGCCCCTACTTCTTCACTGGACCCAATGCGTTCAAGACGGCGGGAACAGTAGTTTGAATGGTTGTCTGAATGGGTTCGTATGCCCAATCCACCCCTTTTGCCTTCAGCACATCTTCGATCTTGGTGGTGGCGTAGCGGTGGTCTTTGCTGGTGTTCTCCACCGACTCCTTAGAAATGGGCGCCCGACGTCCGGTCAAGCGCTCCCAAAGCGCGCTCAACCGCCATGCAGCCCCCAACATCCACGCCTTCAACGGGCGGCTCGGCGCAGGCACGCCGAGGGCCTCCGCCATCCACGCCATGAGCTGCTGGTACGAGGCGTTTTCCGCACACAGAACAAACCGTTCTCCCCAGCAGCCTTGGTCCGACAACACCGTGCACGCTCGAGCGACATCCCGCGCCGCTACAAACCCGTTCGTCCCGATCGGGTACCAACTGAGCCCGCGGTGAACCAAGGTGAAAAGCATAGAAGAACTACGCGAAAAATCCCCCTCACCCAGCACGATGACTGGGTTTACGGCCAGCACGCGCAAGCCCTCTTCTTGGCCTCGCCATGCCTCTAGCTCAGCGGAAAATTTGGAGCGGGCATAGTGGCTCACATCCCGACCGTCCTCGAACGGCACGTCTTCGTGAACGGGTTCCCCAGGCTTGCGACCCAACGCCGCCACGCTGCTCACATGCACCAGTTCCTCTACGCCGGTGTAAAGCATGGCATTGACCAACAAACCCGTTGCATCGCGGTTGATGCGCATCATGGTTTCGGCGTCTTTCGGATGGAACGATACCATCGCCGCACAATGAAATACCCGCCGGCATCCTTCCATGGCTTCTTCGAGGAACAAGCCATCGTGCAAGCTGCCCTCCACCCATTCGAGGTGGGCATCATCGGTGCCCGCTTTGGCAAGGAAGGCATGAACCGCTTGGCGGTCGGATTGCGGTCGGCAAAGGGCACGGACGTGCTCCCCGTTTCGAAGCAACTCATCCACCAAATACCGGCCGACCAAGCCCGTTGCACCCGTAACAAAAACCATGCTTCGAAGGTAGTTGGAGAATCCGCCCGAACTTCGCAGTAACAATGGCAAAATCCGAACACATCGAACAGACATTGGCGCGCCTTCCTCAGCAACCGGGCGTCTACCAATACTTCGATGTGGACCGCCGCCTCCTTTACGTGGGCAAAGCCAAAAACCTGAAGAAGCGCGTCTCGAGCTACTTCACCAAACACCACGACAACGGCAAAACCCGGCTACTCGTTTCCAAGATCCACGATATCCAGTGGCTGATCGCGCCCTCCGAAGCCGATGCGCTGCTATTGGAAAACAGCCTCATCAAAGAGCACAAGCCGTTCTACAACATCCAGCTCAAAGACGACAAGACCTATCCGTTCATCGTCATCAAGAAGGAGCGCTTTCCTCGCATTTTCGCCACCCGGCAACTCATCCGGGACGGCAGCGAATACTTCGGGCCATTTCCCAGTGTAAAGGTGATGCATACGGTCCTCGACTTGTGCCGCAAGCTCTACCCCATTCGTTCCTGTGCCCTCGCGTTGACCGAGGAGAACATCGCCAATGGGAAGTTTCGGGTGTGCCTAGAATACCACATTGGCAACTGCAAGGGCCCATGCGTCGGAAAGCAGACCGAGGAAGCCTACATGGAAAGCATCGCCGCCATCCGCCACGTTTTGCGCGGCCACCTCGGCGAAGTGGTGCGGACCCTGCAAGGGCAAATGGCACGCGCCGCTGAGGCCTTCCAATTTGAAGAGGCCGAGCAATACAAGCGCAAGCTGGCTGCTGTCAAAAAGTACCAAGCCAAAAATACCATCGTCCACACCGGCATCACGGAAGTCGAGGTGTACTCCATCGTTCAAGACGCGCGGTGCGCCTACGTGAACTTCCTGAAGATTCAAAACGGCACCATCACCAAAGGCCACACGTCCGAGGTGCGCCGCAAACTTGGCGAGGACACCAAGGAAATCCTTGAAGCCGCGATTGTGCAGATGCGTGACAAGTTTGGCAGCGACGCCAACACGATCTACACCCCATTCGAAATCGATTTGCCGCTCGAAGGGGTCCAGTTGCATGTGCCGCAGCGGGGGGACAAATTGCGTCTAGTGGAAATGTCGGAACGGAACGCACGGTTTTTCATGCGCGACCGGCAAAAGCAAATGGAGCAAACCCATCCCGAAGCCGCGACCCAACGCCTGTTGGAAACCGCCAAGGAAGACCTGCGGCTCACCGAACTGCCGGTGCACATCGAGTGCTTCGACAACTCGAACATCCAAGGCACCAACCCCGCATCGGCGTGTGTGGTTTTCAAAAACGGCAAGCCTGCCAAATCCGACTACCGCAAATTCAATATCCGCACCGTAGACGGTCCCGATGACTTTGCTTCCATGACGGAAGTCGTGCACCGCCGCTACCACCGATTGCTCACTGAAGGCGAACCCCTGCCCCAGCTCATTGTCATCGACGGTGGAAAAGGGCAGCTCTCACATGCGCTGGAAGCCCTCGAAAGATTGGGGCTGCGCGGTAAAATCGCCATCATCGGCATTGCCAAGCGCCTCGAGGAGATTTACTACCCTGGCGACCAGCACCCGCTGTACTTGGACAAGCGTTCATCGACGTTGAAGCTCATCCAGCACCTGCGCAACGAAGCCCACCGGTTCTCCTTGGAGCATCACCGCAAGCGACGCAGCAAGGCCGCGCTCCGCTCGGAACTAGACGACATCAAGGGGGTGGGACCCCAGACCCGGCACACTTTGTTGGCCCATTTCAAAACCGTCGAGGGCATCCGTAAAGCGAATGAAAAGGCACTTTTGGAAGTCGTCAACCTCAAAGTGGCCAAGGCCATTCAGGCCCATTTCGCCGAAGCTTCAGGGAAGTAAGCGCTCAGGGTCCGGTTCCAAGCGGCAGGTGGTGCCAAACCAGCGATGGCGATTCCGGGCAATGAGCCGGTAGCCCACGTTCAACAACGGCCGTGCGAGGGGCAGCGTTAGTGCGCGCGCCATACGTCCGCACAACCCGGGCATGCGCCTGGCAATCGCTGCGAGGCCGTCCGATTCCACGTGGACGCTGTCGTTTTCCCAGACCACCAACGTGTTCAACGGTGGAGTTCGGAATTGTTCAGGAACGCGTTCCTTGGCCGTCTCGCCTTGAAGCGGCGCAAACCGCACTTCCACATCGGTTCGGTTCCAAAGCCAGCGAACGGCTCGATCGCAGAGTCCGCAGGCACCGTCAAAAAACACAATCATGCCCAACGGAACCGGGGGTCTTCCATGCCTCGCGTCAGGGCCGAATACCCTTCAACCAGTTCTGTCATGACTTCGGCCGCCGGTTTGACCGCTTGAATGAGGCTGCTCACTTGGCCGATTTCCAGCTCGCCGTTGTCGAGGTCGCCCTCGAACATGCCCTTTTTGGC
>CALKYI010000167.1 GCA_938003665.1 uncultured Flavobacteriales bacterium | reverse complement strand
CTTGAGGTTGTTTTTGTAGGCGCCCGTCAGTTCCAGCCAGTCGGGGCCGAGTTGACGCGGGAGCTTATCCGCGTTGGTCAGGTGGCCATTGAGGTAGGCGGCAGTCAACGACGGGTGGTCGGTGTCCAGGCCTTCCCATGTGGGTGCATCGCCGGCGAAAACCACTTCGCCGCCCAAGCTCCCTGCGCGTGGTCCGAGGTCCACGAGGTGGTCAGCGGCTCGCATGATGTCTTCGTCGTGTTCAACGACAACGACGGTGTTGCCGATATCGCGGAGTTGCTTGAGGATGCCAATGAGGCGCTCGGTGTCCTCTGGGTGGAGGCCGATGCTCGGTTCGTCGAGGACGTAGGTGCTCCCGACGAGGCTGCTGCCTAGGCAGGTGCTCAAGGAGATGCGTTGCGATTCGCCGCCGCTGAGGGTTTTGCTGGATCGGTCCAAGGTCAGATAGCCGACCCCGACTTCACAGAGGTAACGCAATCGCGTTTCCGCCTCTTGGAGCAGCCGTTCGCCAATTTCCGCTTCCGTCGGCGAGAGTGCTAGGCCTTGTGTCCATGCCAAGGCGTCGGTAGCGGACATGCGCAGCACTTCCGGCAAGGTGCGGCCGCCGACGAATACATTTTGTGCGCCTTCACCCAAGCGCGTGCCGTGGCACGTGGGGCACGTGGTGCGCCCGCGGTACCGGCTCAGCATAACGCGGAATTGAATTTTGTAGCTCTTCTCCTCGAGGTAGGCGAAGAATGCGTTCAGCCCCTTGAATCCTTTGCCGCCTTCCCAGACCAAGGTTTGCTGGGCTTCAGAAAGCTCACGCCAAGCGCTGTGGATGGGGAGGTTGTTGTCCCGAGCGGCGAGGCAGAGACGCTGCTTCCATTTGCCCATGCGCTCCCCGCGCCAGCAGGCGATGGCGTCGTCGTAAATGCTGAGTTTGGGATCGGGCACCACGCGTTCTGGGTCGATGCCGATGACGTGTCCAAAGCCTTCGCACCGGCTGCAGGCGCCGATGGGGCTGTTGAAGGTGAACAGTTCGGGGCTGGGTTCGGGGAACGTGATGCCATCCCGTTCGAAGCGATCGGAGAAAGCCCATGCTTCGCGGTCGCCGTCGGCAAACCGGATTTCGCACGCGCCGTCTCCTTCAAAAAAGGCTGTTTCAACGGAATCGAAAACGCGGGAATTGAAATCGCCTTCGTCGTCAGCTGCGGGCGTGACCAAGCGATCCACGACGAGCCACCAGGCGTCGGCGTCCGAAGCGATGGCGTCGGCGATGGCGTGGGCGTCGCCCGATGCGTCCATGACCCGGCTAAATCCTTGCTGCTGCAAAATCTCCAACTGCTGGGCCCAGGTGCGGTCGGCTTTCTTGTGGATGGGGGCGACGACGAGGAAGCGGATGCCGGCCGCGAGCGCTCGCAATCGGTTCAATACGTCTTCCGGGCGGTCCTTCTTGACGGGCTCGCCGCTGACGGGCGAGATGGTGGTGCCGATGCGTGCGTACAGTAGGCGTAAGTGGTCGTGAATCTCGGTCCGGGTGGCCACCGTGGAGCGCGGACCGCCTGAGGACGTACGCTGTTCAATCGCGATGGCGGGGGAGATGCCGTCGATGGAATCCACGTCGGGCTTATCGAGTCGGCCGAGGAATTGGCGGGCATAGCTGCTCAAGCTCTCGACATAGCGGCGCTGTCCTTCCGCGTAAAGCGTGTCGAAGGCGAGCGAGCTCTTGCCCGACCCGGAAAGCCCGGTGATGACCGTCCACTTCCGCTTGGGGATGGTGACATCGATGTTCTTGAGGTTGTGCTCGCGAGCACCTTTGATCCGGATCTCCATTCGCTTTTGTTAACACCCCAAATCGCCCGTGGGTTTCGAAGCGACGAAATTATGGCGTATATTGGTTGGAGTAATTCGAAAAAAGCACGCGATAGAAACATTTTACGCTTCAAAGTAAGGCCCCGACGATTTCCCATGACTCGGGTTGTGTATCACCCTTAACTGCGTAAAATGATGCGAGCATCACTTTCAGACCAACAGTTGATTTCCTTGTACCTCTCTGGGGACGAGGCTGCGTTCGAAACCCTTTTGAACCGCCATCAACAACAAGTTTATTCCAAAATCTTCTTCATCGTCCGCGACAGCGACCTCGCGAACGACCTGTTTCAGGACACCTTCATCAAGGTGGTGAACACGCTCAAGAGCGGGAAGTACAACGAGGAAGGGAAGTTTTTGCCTTGGGTGATGCGCATCGCGCACAACTTGAGCATCGACCACTTCCGCCGCGGCAAAAAAATGCGCATGCTGCGTGCTACCGAAGAATTCGACGTTTTCGATACGATGTGTTCGGACGAGCCGCACATGGAAGACCGCATGATCCAGGAGCAAATCCACCAGGACGTGCGCGACCTCCTCGAAACCCTGCCCGAAGAGCAGCGGTTGGTGGTCAAAATGCGCATCGAACGCGACATGAGTTTCCAGGAGATTGCTGACGAAACGGGCGTCTCCATCAACACGGCACTCGGCCGCATGCGCTACGCGTTGATCAACCTGCGCAAGGCCATGGACGAGCGCGGCGTACAGCTGACGCTGAATTAATTTTCGAGCGCGTGCAATAGAAGCCAATGCGACGCGTTTATGGGGTACGAAACCTCAAAAACAAGTGCCCATGGCCCATTGTACCCTTGACGATTTGACGTCGGATTGGTTTGAAGCTTCTGTCGAGTCCAACTTGAAAATGCCCCGCGCCAAGAGTGTGCGCAACATCCTCCAGTATTCCGCTGGATTGAGCGCGCAGTCAACCAAGCGCTTCGGCACCTTCACCGGACTCATGAACTGAGCCCCTGACGTACAAACGAAGAAAAGACCGCCCTGAGCGGTCTTTTTTTGTACCCAGTTAGGCGGGCTCGATGATTTCGAACCGAATCTTCCCCAGCTCACGCTCGTGGAGGGCGTGTTGTACGATGGCGTCCGCTGTGGCGGATCCGTTTTTCAGTTCGACCAACTCGAGGATCTCATCAAATCGGCTCACGGTCTCATCGGTGAAGCACCAACCTTTGACGTGTTCGTTTTCCATCAATACGAGGGCCCGCTCTTCGTCGGAACGCCCGCGGTCCAGGATGGCCCAGGTCTCGCGAGTCTGAGCGGCTTTGATGAGGGCATTCATGGCTTCGTTGTGTGCATCGCGTTGATCGTCCTCAATCTTTTGGCCGCGCCCATCGCTTCCCAGCCCGAGCAATTCCGAATGCAACCCATGCAGGACGGCTTGGGCGTGGAGCCAAGCGCGCGCGTCGTCCTCCCGGCGGAACCAGCGGATGGCGTGTTTGACGTGACGCTGCCGTTGCAGGTGCAGCCGCATGAACCCGCGTTGGTCGGTGTAGCTCACAATGGCTGTGCGGATGGGGATGGACTTTTGCGCCCGGTTGTGGATGGGCCAATGCGTACGGATCAGCTCGTCTTCGATCAGACGAGCCATGAGCACCGAGCCGGTGCTTTCAGCTTCGATGCGGTGGATGTCACGCAAGAACGCTTGGCGCCGAGCGGATTTCATGGAACCGTTGAAATGCGTGCGCACCCGGTGACGCACGTTGTGGGACATGCCGATGTAGATGGGCGTGCCCTTTTGATTCAAAAACCGGTAGACGCCAGGTGCGGTGGGCAGCGCCTCGAAATCGCTGGCCGGGACGTGCTGCGGCAGCCACGATTCGCGTTCTCCGCGCTTTAGCATGCCCGCCACCACGTCGGCGGCGCGCTCCGTGGCCATCATGCGGTGGAAGAGTTCCAACGTCGCCGCACAATCGCCCATGGCGCGGTGCCGGGCGTCGTTGCCGATGCCGAGGTCCTTGCAGATGCGGCCGAGGCTGTAGCTGGCGTGGCCGGGGAGGAGCTTGCGGGCCATGCGCACCGTGCACAGCTTGGGACTGCGCCAGACGCGCCCCATGGTCTCGAAATGGCCGCGGATGAACGCATAATCGAACCCCACGTTGTGCGCCACAAAGACACAGCCGCTCAAGAATTCTTCCAGCTCGTCCGCAATGGCTTCGAACGTTGGCGCCGCCTCGACCATGTCGTTCGTAATCCCAGTGAGCTGCGTGATGTGCAATGGAATGGGCAAGCCGGGGTCGACGAGCGTTTCCCACCGTTCGATTTCCGCGGTGCCATTGGTAATGATCGCGGCAATCTCGGTGATGCCGTGGCCCTTGGCGTGGGAGCCGGTGGTTTCGATGTCGACGATGGCGTAGCGCGTCATGGTGCAAAGTTCGGGGTTCGTGACACGAATTAAGCGGGACACTCCGCAGTCAATGTACGTTGTCTGCGGCTTTGTTCTCTCGAGCTACATTTGTGGCATGCGGAGAGCGTTGTTCATCGGATGGTTGGTGGTTGGAACTATGGGCTGTGGCGAAACGGCACCTGCGCCGGCAGAAGAGGTGCCGGCGGAGCCCAAGGCCGCTGAAGTGGACGAGGCTGCAGTGGCCGCCAAGGCCAAAATTTTGGCGTACCCACCATTGACCGACGCGAATTGCGAAGCTTTCCTGGCCGAATGGCACGAGGAGCATCAGGGGAGTCGGATGGAGGTGGAAACCAAATACGGCACGATGACGCTCGAGTTGTTTGACGACGTGCCATTGCATGCGGCCAACTTCCGTTACAAGGTGGAGCGCGGGTATTACCAGCCCAGTGAATTTGTTCGGGTAGTGCCGGACTTTGTGGTGCAGGGCGGGAATTCCGAGGATCCTCGGGCGCAAGAGATGCGCTGGCTCATTGGAAAGCACACGCTGCCCAGTGAGTTCGACGAACGTTACCGGCACGTGCGCGGTGCTGTAGCAATGGGGCGCACTTACAAGGGCAATCCCGACAAGCGCTCCGCTTCGTATGATTTCTACATCGTCGTGGGCCGCAAGGTGACCGCCGTGGAATTGCAGCAGATTGAACGGGAGAAGGGCTTCACGTACACGGAGGTGCAAAAACAGCGTTATTTTGCAGAAGGCGGCACACCGCATTTAGACAACGAGCACACGGTGTTTGGTCGGCTGGTGGACGGTTGGGAGGTGCTGGACCAGTTGTCAAGGGTGCCCACCGATGACAGCGATTGGCCATTGCAGCGGCTGGAAATGCGGGTTTCGGCTGTAAATTAGAAGGAATGAAAAGCGCGTGGATTCTCGGTGTGATGTTGGCCATGGGGGCGTATGCTCCGGTGGCTTGGGGCCAAGATTGGGACGATTGGGACGACTATGAATCGTACGTACCCGCACGCAAAGGCATTGAGTTCGCCTTGAACTTTGGCGTGTACCAAGGGCATCACAAGGCAGCCAACGAATTTTACAGCGGCATCTCGGGTGAGATTTACGAGTTGTCTGACCCCACGGCCAATTTGATGACCATCGAGGAGCGCTTGGGTGTGAATAACGTCAACAGCTTGATTTGGAGTCAAGTGATGAACAGCATTGGCCTGGAAGCCGGGGAATTTGAGTACATCGAATACCCGCTGTACAGCGAGGCGTTGCGCCTGTACGGCATGCGCTACACGCCGGGTACGATCATGGGGTTGCAGACCTTGCTGTTTTTCAATCCGGAAAGCGCTTTTGTGCTGCATATCGACGCCATCAACGGCCTCAAGTCCGAAGGGGCTTGGAACATGGTGACCAATGAGATCGTGCAGGGTGCGGGCTCGGAAAATCGCCGCACGTATGGCATTTTCTCCGAAGAAGACCGAATTCAGTTATCGCTGGGTTACCGGACGGCGGCGTACATCGTGGATGAGGCCAGCTGGACGTTTGAAGTGGGCGGCAACATGCTCGCAACCCAACTCAAGCAGAACTACGTGCGCATCCAGAACCAGAATTACCAATTGCTCGCTGCACCTGCAGGCAATGGACAATTCACCAACCCGACATCCAGCCTGACCTCAACGGGCTTTGGGTTTTACGGTGCGCTTGGCGTTGAATTGTTTTTTGAAGAGGGCGGCAATTTGATGCTCACCGCGCGCGTCAGCCGGGACCGGGTGGTGATGGGCACATACGAAGACAACCTCGTGCAAGGTTCGCTGTACCTCACGTGGGTGATTCCGCCTCAGCTCGGCGACTTTGTTCGTGCGAGTTTCTGACGAAACCGTTTGATGTAGCGCTCGGCGCACGATCGAAGCGGCGCGTTTTCGGCGCCAAGGCGGCCATGCAATGCGTTCAAGGCCTCCAAGGCTTCCCTGACCTCTGAAGTGCATTGAATGCGCGACTGAAGCGTTTGCATCGCCGCATAGTGCACGGCCACGGGTACATCCTCTACGTACAAAAGCCCCGCAGCCAATTCCAGGGCGTCTGTCCGTTGCGCCTCGGTTTCGGCATCGGCCCACAACGGGCTGGCCAGCACTTTCAGCAATTCGCGCAGGGCTGAAGGGTCCTCAGTGGCGTCGAGGGCGCTGCCCAAGTCAGCACGCAGGGGCAAGAAGGCGCGTTCGTCCAGCTGAAAGGCGTGGTGCAAAATCCAAGCGGCCTTCTGGCGCTGGATGCGACTGAAACCGCTCGGGTAGATGAGCAGGTCCAGCAAGGCTTGGATGCATTGAGAATCCGCTGCCGTAGCACGAGCGGCCGCCTTGACTTCGTTAATGGGAACGCCGCGCCGGAGGGCGGGGAGAAGGGCAGCGAGGGGGCGTTCGTCATCGGGCATGGCGCAGAGTTCTTACCTTGTGGGGAGAAACCAAGAACCAAGGTAGGATGAATTTAAAGACCCCATTGTGCGCACTTGCGTTGGCCTGTGCTGTAAGTGCAATTGCTCAAGGCCCAGAAGTGGAAATCGATTTGACGGCGACGGAGGTGATCAGCCAAGGCCGCACGGGCACGTGCTGGAGCTTCAGCACGACGAGTTTTCTCGAGTCGGAGGCGTTTCGCATCACGGGCGAATTGCACGACTTCAGCGAGATGGCGAGCGTGCGGGTGATCTACCCCGAAAAAGTTGCCCGTTACGTCCGCTACCACGGTAAGCATCAGATGGGGCCGGGCGGACTCTCGCACGACGTGACGCATGCTGCGGCCAAATTCGGCATCGTGCCGCAATCGGTGTACGGAGGTGGCCAAGCAGCGGGTGCCTACGACCACGGAGCGTTGGACGGCATGATGGAGACCATGGC
>CALKYI010000166.1 GCA_938003665.1 uncultured Flavobacteriales bacterium | reverse complement strand
AGAATCCGGATAGGATTTGAACTCTTTATCAGGAATCTTTTTTTAGTAAATCCGGCCGGCGCGCTTTCGTGCGTTCATAGGCTTGCTCTTCCATCCACTTTTCGATGGCCGCATGGTCGCCGGAACGCAGGATCTCCGGCACTTCCCAACCGTTGTAATTCGCTGGACGCGTGTAGACAGGAGGGGCCAATAATTCATCTTGAAAACTGTCGGTCAACGCGCTCTGTTCATCACCAATCGCGCCGGGCAAAAGCCGGACCACGGCATCGGTCAATACTGCTGCAGCGAGTTCACCTCCAGACAGCACATAATCTCCAATCGAAAGCTCGAGTGTGACCACGTGGTCGCGCAAGCGTTGGTCGATTCCCTTATAGTGGCCGCAAATGATGAGCAGGTTGCCCGCGATCGAAAGTTGATTTACACGGGCTTGCTTGAGCTGTTCACCATCGGGCGTGAGGTAGATGATCTCGCTGTAGGTGCATTCAGACTGCAAATCTTCGATGGCATCGAGAATGGGTTGAATGGTCATCACCATACCGGCAATTCCCCCGAAAGGCTCGTCGTCCACTTTGTTGTGTTTGTCCTTGCTCCAGTCGCGGATGTTGTGCACGCGGATGTCGACAATGCCTTTGTCCCTTGCACGTTGGACAATGCTGTCCGACAGTGGGCTATCCAGCAAGGAGGGAACAACGGTGAGGATGTCGATGCGCAAGGTGCGCAATTCGTGGAACAAAGGTAGGAGAAGCCGGTTTTTCTCAGTTGGGCAAAGTACCTTTGATAAACAGTCCCTATTGGCATGAAAGATCGAAAAGAATACAGTGCATTTGTGAGCCATCCGTTCCATGTTTTCAATGGCATTTTTCTCACGCTTCCATTGGATGGTATTCGCCAAACAGGGTTGCGCGTGCCATTGTTACAGGAGGCCTGTGATGAAGGTCTGAACAATGCAAAAACGCCGTCCGAAATCCTCGAAGCATTTTTTGCATCGCAGGGCCTCAACGACGTTGAAAGCCAGGCGGACTTGTTGTTCCGCATCATCCAGTATGTTGAGCGACAAGTGGTGTTGGTCGATGCACTTGAAGATGCGCGCTATGCGCAGCTGAATGACCTCGGCGGGGTCGAATCCCTGCAGAGTTTCATGCAGCGCATCCGACGCCACCGCAAGGAAGAAGACTTAAAAGCCATCTTGGGTGATTACGCGGTACGGGTCGTACTAACGGCTCACCCGACGCAGTTTTATCCGGGCAATGCCCTCGCCATCATCACCGACTTGGCCAAGGCCATGGAGGAAAATGACTTGGTGAGCATTCGGAAATTGCTGCATCAGTTGGGCTTGACACCATTCTTCAATTCTGAGCCACCAACCCCTTACGATGAGGCTGTGCGTCAAACCTGGTACTTGGAGAATGTATTCTACCATGCGGCGCCAGAATTGTACTCGAAAGTGGCCCAGACGTTGGACGATCCGAGTGCGGAATCGTTGAGCGAAGGGCTCATCACCATTGGCTTTTGGCCAGGAGGGGACCGGGATGGCAATCCATTTGTCGATTCTCAAACGACCTGGAATGTGGCTGAGCGGCTGCGTTTGACTTTGTTGCGCTGTTACCGCCGGGAAATTCGGGACTTGCGTCGACGCATCACCTTCAAGCATGTTAGCGCGCGCTTGGACCAATTGCAGGACCGCATCGAGTACGCCATGCTTCATCCGGACAGTGCCGTGCTGTCTGTTGCTGACCTGAACCAAGAACTGGAGGAGATCGCTACGTGGGTAGGGGAGCACTCCAATGGATTGTTCATTGAGAAGATTCGCGGATTCCAGTTCAAGCTGCGCTTGTTTGGCTTGCACTTCGCAAGCCTGGACATTCGTCAAGATAGCCGAGTCATACAGAAAGCGCTCGATGAAGCGCTCGCCGC
>CALKYI010000165.1 GCA_938003665.1 uncultured Flavobacteriales bacterium | reverse complement strand
AACAGGACTTGCGGACGCTCGAGCGGTGGACGTTGGTGGGCGTTTCAGCCGGAGCACTTGTGCTCATCTTGGCCTTTCCGAGTGACATCCGAACGCTGGTGGATGTTGCGACCACCTTGAGCTTCATCGTGGCGCCGGCAGTAGCTGGAGCCAATTGGTACTTGGTGAGTCAAACCCGTTTTCCGAAATCCGCGCGCCCTCCAGGGTGGTTGCACGGATTGGCCGCGCTGGGGATGCTATTCCTCGTCGGCTTTACGGTGCTGTTTTGCTTGGCCTAAAGGTTAATCGAGCACCGCAAAATCCAATTGCACCTCCCCGAACATGTCGTCAAATCCGAGCACCCGGCCTTTCACGGATACGGTCTCGCCCGCGCGTGGGGCGTCAAAATCGCCCTCCATACGGCACGCGATGCCCGGCCGCAGCATGAGGGTTTGACCGTCCACGCCTTTGACCACCCCCGTCACATTGATCACCTCATTGAGGTATGGTGCCGCCTCGCCTTTGGACAACGCCACATACAGCGCCTTGGCTTCCACCCGTTGGGACGCGGCTTCCTCTGAACGGTCAGGCGCCGGCTGGAAGTAGAAGAACAAACCGACGCATAAAACGACAAGGGCAGCAATGAAGAGGCGAGCTTTGGTGGACATGATGGAGTTGCTTTTGAAACAAATGTACCCCTTGCTGAAGCATCCTCCCTTCTTCCCACTTCCGCGTTGTACATTTCGCTGACCAATCACGCCACGTTGAACTCCGCCCAACCCCATACCGAAACCAAAGTGTACTCTTTGAGCCAAGTGGCACGCTCCATCCGCAAGGCTTTGGAGCGAGCAACAGCCAACAAGCGTTGGCTGGTGAAAGCGGAAATCTTGAGCATCTCAGAAGGCATTGGTAAAAAGACGGTCTACCTCGACCTCGTCGAAGAAGCCGAAGGACGCCAAAACGCCAAGATGCGCGGCATCATTTGGGCAGGCGCTGGGCAACAAATCCTCAGCGAATTGGGGGGAGAAGCTGCCCAAATTTTGAAGCCCGGGTCGGAAGTGGTGTTTTCCGCACGGATCCAATTCCACGAGCGCTACGGATTGGCCCTGCACATCGACCGCATTGATTTGCGCTTCATGCTCGGCGAATTGGAGCGCCGTAAGCAGATTACGACCGCTCGCCTCAACGAAATGGGCGCGATGGAGTGGAATGGAAGGATGGCCGTGCCCACCCTGCCCCAGCGCATCGCCCTCGTGGGGTCCGCAGGAACCAGTGGATTTCGGGACTTCTGCACCAAGGTGACGGAGCATCCCGATCGATTCCGTGTGCGCATCGAAGCGCATCAATCCAGCGTCCAAGGCGTTTCAGCCGCGGAAGAATTGGCAGCGGGCATTCGGAAAGCGGAAGCCTCCCAACCCGACCTCATCGTGCTGGTGCGTGGCGGCGGGGGCAAGCTGGACTTGGACGCCTACAACGATTTTGAGCTTTGCCTCGCTATCGCGCGTTCGACCGTCCCGGTCTGGACCGGAATTGGACACGAATCGGATTTAGTGGTAGCGGACCTCGTGGCCCATACCGCCTGGAAGACGCCGACCGAAGTCGCTGTCGGTATAGTTCAACGCTTCGAAGAGGCCGCACTCGAAGTGGACACCTTGCAGGCGCAACTTGAACACCTCGCACAGACCTGGCTCGTCGAACGCCACCGCGAATTTGAAAGCCATTGGGAGCGCATCGGCTC
>CALKYI010000164.1 GCA_938003665.1 uncultured Flavobacteriales bacterium | reverse complement strand
TTACAATGGGCCGCTGAATCCAAGGCGCACCCCGCTGAGATTTCAAGCCATGCAGCCATCCATCCTACGGCGAAGATTGGCAAGAACTGCTACGTTGGGCCTTTCGCGGTCATTGAAGCAGGGGCTTCGGTGGGAGATGGGTGCCAAATCCATAGCCATGCCAGCATCGGACGCGGTGTAACCGTAGGCAATGGCTGCACCATCCACCGAAACGCTGCCGTGATGGATGAGTGCCAAGTTGGCGATGACTGCATCCTACAGGCCGGAGCAATCATTGGTTCGGACGGCTTCGGTTTCGCACCGAACAATTCAGGCAGCTACAACAAGGTGCCACAAACAGGCAATGTAACCATCGGCAATCGGTGTGAAATTGGTGCAGCAACCACCATCGACCGGGCAACATTGGGCTCAACTGTCATCGAGGACGGTGTCAAACTTGACAACCAGATCCAAGTAGCCCACAACGTCCGAATAGGAGCGAATACTGTCATTGCAGCACAGACCGGAATCGCTGGCAGCAGTACCATCGGTGCAAACTGCATGATAGGTGGGCAAGTGGGATTTGCTGGCCACATTGCAGTGGCTGACGGTGTCAAAATTGCTGCACAATCCGGTGTGACCAAGAGCATCCCTGAACCCCATTCAATCTGGCAGGGTACTCCGGCGCAACCCATTAAAGCCTACCAATCACAGCAAATTGCATTGCGCAAATTGATTCGAGCGTTAGTTTTGGACCGCATTGAGGCATTGGAACAGAAACAGCCCTGAGGCGCATGTCGAAAACAGTACAGCAACGAACGCTCAAGCAATCCGTCGAATTCTCTGGAATCGGCCTCCACACAGGCGAGTCCACAGTCATGACGGTGCTCCCTGCCCCTGAAAACCACGGGTACAAATTTCAGCGGATCGATCTCCCAGAGGCCCCCACCATCGACGACGATTGCGACTTAGTGGTCAGCACTCAGCGCTGAACAACGCTCGAGCAGAACGGCGTTCAAGTTCACACCACGGAACATGTTTTGGCTGCATTGTACGGTTGTGAGGTGGATAATGCATTGATTCAACTCACGGGACCGGAGATCCCCATCATGGACGGCAGCGCGCAAGCCTTTGTCGATGCATTTGATGAAGCAGGGTATGAAGACCAGGACGCTCAGCGCATCTACTATAAGCTCCGCAGGAATGTGGCCTACGAAGACAAGGAAAAGGACGTTGAAATGCTCGCCGTCCCTGAACCTGCAGATGAATTCCGGTTGACCGTGATGGTCGATTACCGGAGTCCAGTGCTCGGCACCCAGCATGCTAGCATGCACAAATTAGCAGACTTCAAAGGAGACATTGCAAACTGCAGGACGTTCGTGTTCCTCAAGGAAGTCAAGGCCCTTGCCCAAGCAGGATTGATCAAAGGCGGAGACCTCAACAATGCGGTCGTCCTGATCGAACGTCCCTATGAAGAAGCCGAACTGCAGGAAATTGCCGAACTCGTCGGCAAGGAAAGCCTGCATGCTCAAGCTGACGTACCCGGAGTACTCAACACCTCACCTCTTCGCTACCAAAACGAACCAGCGCGCCACAAGCTCCTCGACATCATGGGAGACTTGGCGCTTACAGGAAGATTCATTCAAGCCCATATTTTGGCCGCAAGGCCAGGCCACGCCGGCAATGTTTCATTTGCCAAAATCTTGAAGAAAAAGATGAAAGAAGAACTCGGTAAACCCAACTTGGACACCAACCG
>CALKYI010000163.1 GCA_938003665.1 uncultured Flavobacteriales bacterium | reverse complement strand
GAAAGACGGTTTTGGTGGGGTCAACCTCGGGGTTGTATTCAACGGGATACGCCGTGTTCAACGTGCCAGAAACCTTGCACTCTTCACCCGCAAACTGTGTGGCTTCGGCGAAGTTCACGCTTCGGCTGGTGCTCGTGAAGGTCGCAATGAACGAACCGATCAAGGCAGCGACCAACAAAAGACTGAGGATGTGAGATCGCTTCATGCTTCGGCGGATTCGTTGGATGTGTTGGTTTGTCGGGTGGCTGCATCATCCAACTGCTGGATGCGTTTTTCCATGCGCCACATCCACAGGCCCAAGCCCACGATGATGATGACGGCGACACCGCCGACAACCATGGATTTACCACTGCCGAAAAAGAAGCCTTCGATGGGGTTTGCTTGGAGGAGGGTGTGCAGCATCATTGGTCGTTAAGACGGTGCAATTTCTGATTCAATTGGGTCGCTTGCAAACGGATGCGGTACATCCAGGTGCCCAGTAACATCCAGCCCAGCACGGCCGGGTAGAACACGGCCCTGAGCGAACTGTCCAAGTCGTAACTGTTGAAGCCCGGATTGCCTCCTTTGCCGGGATGCAGGCTTTCGGTAAATCGCGGAAGCACCATAAGCAGGATCATGAGGATGACAAAAGCGAAAAGGTTGTACACCGCCGAGAGCCGGGCTTTCAACCGTTCATCTTCCACTGAACCGCGCAAGATCAAGTAGCCTGCGTACACCAAAACCGTGACCAAGGCTCCATTCAATTGCGGGTCATCCACCCACCAAGCGCCCCACGTGTACCGCGCCCACAGGCTGCCTGTCAACAGCCCGAGCACGCCAAACACCATGCCCACTTGGACGCTCGCTTCGGCCCGCAGGTCGAACAGGCTCGAGCCACCAGCGGTCTGGCTGAGCTGGCGAATCGAGGCTACAAAAGCAATGCCCATCAACAAAAACATGGTGAACCACATGGGAACGTGGAGCATCAGATTGCGAATGGTTTCAAAGATGCGCGGCTGGAAGGGGAAGTGATGAGGCAGGTCTGCGGGATGTTCCTCAAATTCCGGATGAGGCAACTCAGTGGATTCATCCACAACAAACCCTTGGACAAAGAGCCCGTTTTGAAGGAAAAGCGTACCGTCGACGGGATGGTTGATGAGAACGTCCCAAGCACGCGAAGGAAGGGTGTCTGGTAAAAGCAAAGCGACGTGGGCGTGGGTGTCATCAACGACATCAATGACCGGCAGCGGAGTGATTTGGTCGCCTTTTCGAATGAACAGACGCAATGCTTCTGGCTGGTCTGTCCAATGGGTGCCTAGTCCAATGAGCTCATAGGTTTCAATGCGCTTCGTAATCCCGTCAGTGGATGCAGCTTCGTTCCGATTGCGAAATTCCAGCAACCCCGGCCCCAATGGCACCGTGAAAGTGGTCCAGAAAACGTATGCAAGCAGGGCAATTCCCCCGATTTTCCAGCTGCGTTGAATCATGCGCATTTAATCCCTCCAAAGGTAAGGGAAGAGGATGTACCCGAGGGCGCTGAACCCAGCGGATAAAGTTGCCAAAAAAAGCAAGTGATGCGCCGTGTCCCCGAATGCGATCCCGCGCATCAAATCGCTGCCATAACGCGTGGAAACGAGAATGACCGGGATGATCAAGGGCAGGCCCAAGACGGCAATCAGGCTGAAGCCGCCACCCGCCCGGGATGCGAGCGCTTGGATCATAGCGAGCAGGGAGGCCAGGGCGGTGCTCGTCAACAGCACACCGGCGTAGTAATGCACCGCCGTCCAACCGCTCAGGTGGTCCATGCCCAGAAACAGCAAGAAGGCAGCAAAGGTGACCGTGCTGACGGTGCCCAGCAACAGCATGTAATACAGCGTGCGGGCAATCAACCAGTCCTGCGGGCGGACGAGATGTACTAGAAATGCCCGGACGCTTTCATCGTCATCGGCCCAGGGCTTCGAAACGGCATTGAACCCTGCGAAGAGCAAGACGACCCAGGCCAAAGCATTCCATCTCTCTTGTTCAGCATGGGTGCCGGTGGCTTGGTAACATGTGTACACTGCGGCAACGGCGAACACGAGCAAACCGGTAATGCCATGCCGATTGCGCAATTCGACCCGAATGGCGTGCTGGAACAGGAAGCGGATGTTGGAGAGCGCGCTCATGGGCTGACTCATTCAGGGTTGACCAGGTCCATGGGTTTGGCGATGACTTGGAAGAGCCGTGCCATGTTTCGGGCGTCTTCAATGGCACGGTGCTGCGTACCGGAGTAGGAGAGTCCTTCGAGTTCCATGGCGGATTTGAGTCCAATTTGGTTCTTGCTGCCTTTCCATTTGCTGTAATGGTGTTGGAGGCAGGCGTGGTAACGCAACCAAGGCAAATCGATGTCGTGCAAGTCTCCGTCACTCAGCAATTGCCGTTTGTCAAATTTCCCCCAACTCATGCGGACTGCCCGGCTTGCCTTTGGATCGATCCAATCTTCACATACCTCAGTG
>CALKYI010000162.1 GCA_938003665.1 uncultured Flavobacteriales bacterium | reverse complement strand
TTGTAGTTGTCGTTGATGACGTTTCGAACTTTCACCCTGACTGGCTTGGTGTTGCTAAACGTGCAAAATGCGATGCTGTACACGGTGCTGAACGGCCGGATGGTGTCGCTGCCGTCGGCGTGCAGGATGGAGTACAGCCGCTTCAAATTGAGGACGAGCTCGTCCCGGTCCGACATGCTGTACAGGCAATCGACCCACAGCGTGTCCTCATCGTTCCCGTCGAGGATGGGTACGCTGCCCTCGAAACGCAACAGGTCATCGTACGATACAGGAATCTCAATTGATCGATCGTTGGCATCCAGGTAACGCTGAAGTGCCGGCGTTACCGGAAACGCTACCTTCTTTTTGGAGATGAGCCTATTCACAAGGATAAAAGCCTTGTTGGCGGGTCATTGTTTCAAAAAGCGCACAGCTTGAGGAGCGCCGTTTGACTCAATGCGAAGGATGTAGATTCCTGCGGGCAAGCGCGATGCATCGATACTGCCGGCAGTGTTTGTGGTTCCGGAGCACTGCCACTGTCCAGTGGCATCGTAGATGTTCCATCGGACTTGCTCAGCGCTGAGGCCGTCGAGTCGGAACGCCGATTCCACAGGGTTCGGGTAAACCACTAGGGGCATTCCCTCATGCACCGGCATCCCCAAATTCGAATCCCAGGTGAGCGCTGCGAGTACCGCCGCCGTGGCGGTCACCTTCCCATGGCCCCACACATAATCGCCAGCTTCCGGCAAGGTTCCCGTATCGTCGTCTTGCCGCGCGGTGGATTCTAAAATGGACCGCACGTCCGCTGGGGTCAAGTCCGGATTGGCTTCCAGCATTAAGGCCACCACGCCCGCTGTGGCCGGACTGCTCATGCTGGTGCCGGAGAGCCGAGCGAATTCGTAGTCTGTGCCGTCGAAGGTGGCGGTGTTTGTGATGCTGTACGAACCGTCCCGAAACGAGCTCAAGGACGATTCGACGCTGACGCCGGGAGCAGATACATTGGGCTTGAGGCGTTCATCCAACGTGGGGCCGTAGCTGGAGAAGTTGGCGAGTGATCCGCCCACCTCGGTGCCAGTCGGGCTCAAAAACTCCGAGCTATAGGCACCAACGGCGATTACGCTGTGGCTGCACGCCGGTTGTTGAATGCCGTACGATGGATCGCCTGCCAACCAACCGGATTGGAAGGCCTGGAAATCTTGGCCCCAGTTGCCGACGTCGTTGGTGAGGTGGGTGTGATTCCACGCGTGAACGCGGCCACTCGGTGCGGTCAACTTCATCGAGACGGCGACGTTGGCGCTGCCCTTGTGGATGCGCACTTGCAGGAAGGGTCGGCCGTTGGCCGGATGGGCCGGTTCCATCACCACGTCGTACAGTAGCGTATCGCTGTTGATGACCAGGGTGGAGTCCAACAACAAGGGACCGTCTGCCGTGTTGAAGAGCGCGCTTTCGCCGACAAGGGTCGAGAGCCCGATGGTACAGAAGAAGCCCATTTCGAAGGAAGCTCCCGGTTCGCCCCACAAGGTAACGTTTTGCCCCCAGGCATTTGGGTTGGCAGAAAGGGGATAGAACTTGATGCGCGAGCGCACAGTATCGCCGGGGGCCTCAAACGTATGGTCCAAATGGAAGTCCACATCTCCGTTGTTTCCATTGGAGCTCACGAACACGACCCCCTCTTCGGACAGCCCATCGATGAATTGGCTGCTCAACGCGCTTCCGTCCGGTGTGCCCCATTGCGGAAGCCCCCAGCTGTTGTTGATGACCAAGCGCTTCCCATCAGCTTCGGCGACATCTTGCATCCAAGCGAAGGCATCCAGCGCCGAGGCCTCGTCGACCATGAGCGTCGCAAATAGGAATTCCGCTGCGGGCGCCATGCCTTTCAGGCCGATTCCTGCGCCGCTTCCTCCCGCGATGCCAGCCACGTGGGTACAGTGGGTAGAGTAGCCGTAGACATTGGAGGTGTCGCTGCCCAGCTGGGCAAGCTCAGGAGCCGTTTCAACAGCCGTTCCGTAGCCGAAGGGTTCCGGGGCGGGTCCCGCTTGGCGGTATTGGTCCCAAACCGCTCGGATGCGGGTCTCGGTCAAGGTGGTGTCGAAAAACATGGGGTGGGTGTAGTCAAACCCCCAATCCAATACACCGATCAGCACACCCTCACCATGATAAGGCTGAGGCAGGTTGAATCCTGCGTGAACGCTGTCAACCCGCGTGCCATAGCGGGCTTTGTTGACGTCCGGCACGGCCCGCGAAGCCAACTCAACCAAATCCATGGGCAGGGAATTCAGCACGTCCAATGCCTGCGCATGTACCCGGAAGGATGCGATGCCTCCGCGAACCGCTCCAGCTTCCAACTCCGGGCGTGCTGCGCACCACGACAACCACTCCGTTTCGGAAATGCCCTCAGCCAATTGTCCGATGAACCCCACAGTGGGCTGGCCGTTGACCTCGGCAACGGGGTAGGCTTGGCTCACTTCCAGGAAGTTTTTGGCATCCGGATGCGCTTCTGCCAATGCCTCCAATTCGAGGAGTGCTTGGCGGTCCACCAGTGCCAAAGTTTGTGCGGTAGCAGAAGACGCCGCGCCCAAAAGGAGGGCGAGGAGGAGCAATCGAAGGTTCATGCTACGAAGGTAGCGACGCTGACATCAATGCTTGATCCACCGGAGCGTGCGGCGCTGCTCTCCGTCGATGACGCGGATGAGGTACATGCCGGACTCGGAACTGCCGGGTGCAATGTGTCCAGAGGTGGCTCCGGGGCGGGATTTGTGGATGCACTTGCCGTTCGGGTGATACACCTCCACATCCGTACCGGGGGTGATGCCGGTGATCTGAAAGGAGTCGGAGCCGGGGTTGGGGAAAATCCGTGCATCGATGAAGCACCGGTCGGTGTCAAAAACGTCAGCGCTGTTGCACCCGTCCACCCACGAAATGCCGGCGAGGTTCCAGGCGGGGTCGATGGTTACGCACATGTGGTCCAACGCCGTCACGGCCACGTCCACGATGCGCGGGGTGTTGCTGTAGTCGAAGACGATCAACGATTCCGGAACCTGCCACAGCGTTCCGTCTGCTGTGCCGGTGAGCTCGGCGTTTGCTGCTGAACCGATGTCCGTGCCCGCGCCCTCGGTGAGCTGCCAATGCCCTTGAAGCGTCTCCCAAGCGGGGTGGGCTTCGGTCAGTGCGCTGCAGTGCCAGTCGAGGATGGTGGCATCGTC
>CALKYI010000161.1 GCA_938003665.1 uncultured Flavobacteriales bacterium | reverse complement strand
GGCAAGTATTCCGAATCCTCACTCGTGATGACGATTTGGTAGGAGTTGAAGAGATCCGTGCCTTGGTTGTAATAGCCAACATCTACGAAATTGATGAAGACCTCGTCTTGGGTGATTTTGTAGTAAATATCCCCCGACAAGCGGTAGTCCGAGTCGGCCCAGAAGCCGGCGATTTGGGCCACTTCGTCCGTGGTTTCTGGGAATTCTTCCGGCGTCCAATCAATCGTGTAGCCATCAAATGAAACAGAGCCCTTGGAATTCAAGTAAAACGACTCAAACACCAGGCCGTACAGGTTGAATTCGAACCCCATTTGAATGGGAGCCGTGGAGTAGTCTACGTTGATGCCAGCACCTGCCGTGTAATACTGATCATCCTCCGTGATCAGCGTGTAGGTATCATCCGGCTCCACCCAGCAGTCACAACCGCTGGTGGTCACCATCATGCGGTGTGCTTTTCGGTCCGCAATCTCATCCGCATGTTCTGCTTGCCACTTGGCCTTGTGTTCCTTCAAAATGCGCTTGACTTCCTCGTGGTCGTACCCTTCCCAAGCGCGGAAGACGTCCCATTCCTCACGGGTCATGTTCAGCACGGCACCCTTGAAGGAGCCGTAGCGGTCCATGATGCCGTCGATGTGCGTTTCCGAAGGCTGCACGTAAGGGACTGAAGGATCATTGGTCGAATAATCAACCTGGGCAACCGCCAAACTGGTGGCAGCGCTCAACACCAAGGTCAAAATGAATCGAGTCATGTAAGCAGGTTTTCTTTTGTCAGGCGACTCCGGCGTTTCCGCAGTTATCCACAGCAAAAACGACCAAAGAGTTCGTAAATATAAGGCAACAGGCGACCCAAAGAAATATCACGCTTTCAATCTCAAGGACACTGCGCATTCCTCGCTAATTTTGTGTCCTAATCGCGAGCGATGAAAAACATTCGAAATTTCTGCATCATTGCCCACATCGACCACGGCAAAAGCACCTTGGCCGATCGACTCCTCCAGACCACTGGAACCATTACAGAGCGGGAGATGCAGGACCAAGCGCTCGACGATATGGACCTCGAAAGAGAGCGCGGAATCACCATCAAAAGCCACGCCATTCAGATGGCGTACAAGGCGCAGAATGGAGAGGATTTTGTGTTCAATTTGATCGACACCCCCGGGCACGTGGACTTCAGTTACGAAGTGTCGCGCTCCATTGCGGCATGCGAAGGGGCGCTGCTCATCGTGGATGCTACGCAAGGCATTGAGGCTCAGACCATTTCGAACCTGTACCTCGCCCTTGAACACGATTTGGAGATCATTCCAATCCTGAATAAGATGGATTTGGACTCGGCCGACCCTGAAGTGGTAGGCGATCAAATCGTGGACCTCATCGGCTGTTCCATGGACGACATCATCCCTGCCAGCGGAAAGACCGGTTTGGGTGTGGAGGACATCCTTGAAGCGATTGTGGAACGCGTACCCGCACCCAAAGGCGATCCAGAGGCCCCGTTGCAGGCCATGATTTTTGATAGCGTTTACAACCCCTTCCGAGGCATCATCGCCTATTACCGCATCCTCAACGGCCGCATCAAAAAAGGCGATCAGGTCAAATTTTTTGCCACCAACCGCGAATACGAGGCCGATGAAATCGGGGTGCTCGGAATGGACTTGCAGCCTCGAAAAGAGGTGACAGCAGGGAACGTTGGCTACATCATTTCCGGCATCAAAAACGCCCGTGAAGTCAAGGTCGGCGACACCATCACGCTCAAAGAAAACCCGTGCCAGGATCGCGTGAAGGGGTTTGAAGATGTCAAGCCCATGGTTTTTGCCGGCATTTACCCCGTGGACACCGAGGACTACGAGGAATTGCGTGCTTCGATGGAAAAACTCCAGCTCAACGACGCGTCCCTCGTGTTCGAACCGGAATCATCGGCGGCCCTAGGCTTCGGATTCCGCTGCGGCTTTTTGGGTATGCTCCACATGGAAATCATTCAAGAGCGCCTCGAACGTGAATTTGACATGACGGTCATCACCACCGTTCCTAACGTGAGCTACCACGCCTTCACCAAGGACGGTGAGAAGCACATCGTCAACAACCCATCCGACTTGCCCGAACCGAACCACCTCGACCACGTGGAAGAACCGTTCATCAAGGCACAGGTCATCACCAAAAGCGAGTACATCGGTCAGGTCATGAACCTCTGCATCGAAAAGCGCGGGGTGCTGAGCAACCAAGTGTATTTGACCTCGGACCGTGTCGAGCTCAGTTTCAGCATGCCGCTCGGCGAAATCGTCTTTGACTTCTACGACAAACTCAAGTCCGTTTCCCGCGGATACGCATCGTTCGATTACTTCCCGGACGAATACAAACCGTCCAACCTGGTCAAGCTAGACATCATGTTGAACGGCGACGGGGTCGACGCTTTGAGCGCCTTGATCCACCGCGACAACGCCTTCAACCTGGGTAAGAAAATCTGCCTCAAGCTGAAAGAGCTTATCCCCCGGCAGCAGTTCATGATTGCCCTCCAAGCGGCCATCGGGGCCAAGATCATCGCCCGCGAAACCATTAAGCCGGTGCGGAAGGACGTTACCGCCAAATGCTACGGCGGGGACATCACCCGAAAGCGAAAGCTGCTCGAGAAGCAGAAAAAAGGAAAGAAGCGCATGCGCCAGGTAGGCAACATCGAAGTGCCTCAGTCCGCTTTCCTTGCCGTCTTGAAATTGGACTGATTCACCAGGAGGATCAAGCCTCCTTCAGCTGCGGCGTAGCCACTGCATTTTTGTTGGCCAGCTGACCACACGCTGCGTCAATGTCCTTGCCGCGCGAGCGACGGACGTTCACGATGATGTTGCGGCTTTCCAGCAATCCGACAAACGCATCCACCCGCTCGGGATCAGCCTGCTGAAACTCGCCTCCATCAATGGGGTTGTACTCGATCACATTGACCTTGCACGGCACGCAGGCACAAAAATTGGCGAGCTCACGAGCGTCCTCGAGCTGATCATTGAAATCGCGGAAGATGATGTACTCAAACGTCACCCGTGTTCCGGTTTTCTCATGGAAGTGCTGAAGGGCCTCGGCCAACGCTTCCAAGTTGTTGGACTCGTTAATGGCCATGATGCGGTTGCGCTTTTCGTCATTAGCCGCGTGCAGCGACAGCGCCAAATTGAACCGCACTTCGTCATCCCCCAAACGCTTGATGGCCTTGGCAATTCCCGCCGTGCTCACCGTGATGCGCTTGGGTGACATGCCCAACCCCGGGTCTCCGCAAATCCGATCCACCGACTCCAGTACGGCCCGGTAGTTCAAAAGCGGCTCGCCCATGCCCATGTAGACGATGTTGGTCAAGCCCTGGTTGTATTGCTCTTGCGCCATGGCACGGATCATTTCGACCTGGTCGTAAATCTCTCCGGCGCTCAGGTTTTTGAGCAATTTGAGGCGGCCGGTTGCGCAGAATTTGCAGGCCAAACTGCATCCGGCTTGGGACGAGATGCACTCGGTCATGCGTTTGGAAGTGGGGATCAACACGCCTTCCACCACTTGGCCAGCGCGCACATCAAACGCACACTTGATGGTGCCATCGCTGCTGAATTGCTGGTCTGCGATTTCAATCCGGCTCAGTTCAAACGCTTCGTTCAATCGCTCCCGAAATCCCTTGGGCAAATTGCTCATCTCCTCGAACGAACCCGCCCCTTTGGACCACAGCCATTCTTCGATTTGTTTCGCTCGAAACGCCTTTTCGCCCAATTCCACAACGGCCTCTTGGAGCTCAGTGGAATTCAGGGTTCGGATGTCTTTCTTGGCCATGGGACAGCAAAGATAGGCCCTGCCCCTGCAGTAGCGAAGGTGCTCAACGCATGGAAGGCGCGTCCTCGGCAGCCATTGGCAAATCCGTGTCTTCACGGACTTCAATCATCAGCTCCACCAATCGCTGGCGCACGGCTTCCCGTTTACGCACCGCGATGGGCACTTCCTTTCCATTTTGGAGGTGCAGGGTTCCGTTGCGGTGATTGTACGATTGCACCGAGGCCAAGCGGACGAGGAATGAATTGTGCACCCGTTGAAACACTGGATCTTGCAGCATTTGCTCGATGCGTTTGAGGTTTTTGGACACGGTGATGCGCTTGCCTGATTCGAGGTAGAACGTCGAGTAGCTCCCAGACGCCTCGACATACAGGATATCCGAATGGCGAACGAAATACCGTTGACCCGAGGTAACCAATTCGATGCGCCGCCCACCAGGTCCAGCAGCAGCGTGCTCGCCACGGGCGATGAGGAGTTTTTCCGTGATGCGCTTTGCGCAGGCCACCAGGTCATCTTCGTCCACTGGCTTGAGCAAGTAGTCAAACGCCCGCTTGCGCAATGCCTCGACCGCATATTCATGATAGGTGGTGCAGAACACCACGAAAAATTTCCGGTCTTCGAATCGATCGAGAAACTCCAGGCCCGACTCATTGGGCATCTGGATGTCTAAAAACACCAGATCTGGTGCGCACTCCTTGATTACTTGATAGGCCTCCGGGGCGCTAGAAGCTGTTTGACTGACTTCAAAATTGGGGCAGTTCTTTTCGATTT
>CALKYI010000160.1 GCA_938003665.1 uncultured Flavobacteriales bacterium | reverse complement strand
TTCAGACGTGTGCTCTTCCGATCTCCGTATTCGTCGGTTTGATCATTACCGACTGCATCATCATGGGCCGCCTTGAGGCTTTTGCCTTGGGCAACAAGCCAGGACCGTCTTTCTTGGATGCCATTGGAAATGCGATGGGCTACGCTTGGATCCTGCTCGCCGTTTCCATTGTACGTGAAGTCTTCGGAAGCGGTGCCATCTCGTTGCCAGGTATGGGACAAGTCAAGTTCCTGCCGACCGAGTGGTTCATGAGCGAAGGTGGATTTTACGAGAACAACAACTTAATGATTCTGCCTCCGATGGCCCTCATCACCGTAGGCATCATCATTTGGATTCAACGCAGCCGTAACCAGGCCTTAATCGAAGAGAACTAATGGAATACCTCAGCATATCTGTGAAGAGAATCTTCATTGAAAACATGATTTTTGCCTCCTTCCTGGGCATGTGTTCGTACCTCGCGGTGTACAAAACTGTGAAGACTGCGAATGGCCTCGGGCTTCCGGTGATCTTCGTCTTAGGCATCACCGTTCCCATCAATTACTTGTTGGAGAACTACGTGCTCAAAGAAGGTGCACTGGCATGGATTGATCCGGCATACGCGGCAGTAGACTTGAGCTTCTTGAGCTTTATCATGTTCATTGCGGTCATCGCATCCATGGTACAGCTGGTCGAGATGATTGTCGAGAAATTTGCGCCTGCTCTTTACGGAGCATTGGGCATCTTCTTGCCGCTGATTGCGGTGAACTGCTCCATCCTCGGGGGTGCGTTGTTCATGCAAGACCGCCAGTACCCAAGCATTGGTGAAGCTACCGTATTTGGATTGGGCTCGGGAGTGGGCTGGTGGTTGGCGATTGTGGCCATTGCCGCGATTCGAGAAAAAATCCGCTACTCTCACGTGCCTGCTCCGTTGAAGGGCTTGGGCATCACGTTTATCATCACGGGACTCATGGGCATCGCGTTCATGAGCTTCATGGGCATTGAAATTTGATTGAGATGACAACGACCATTGTACTGACCATTGTATTCTTCCTGACCGTCATTCTCCTGTTGGTCGGATTGCTGTTGTTCGCCAAAGCGAAACTGTCTCCGAGTGGCAAAGTGACTATTGTGATCAACGGGGAACAAACCCTCGAGGTTGATGGTGGTAGCACGTTGCTGACCACTTTGGGCAACAACGGCGTCTTCCTTCCTTCAGCGTGTGGTGGTGGTGGAACGTGTGTCCAATGCCGCTGCCAAGTCAGCGAAGGAGGAGGGTCCATCTTGCCCACAGAGGAGCCACATTTCTCACGTAAGGAAATCGCTGATAACTGGCGCTTGGGTTGCCAAGTGAAGGTCAAGGAGGACATGGAAATCCAAGTCCCAGAAGAGGTCTTCGGTATCAAAAAGTGGGAGTGTGAGGTGGTTTCAAACTACAACGTCGCCTCCTTTATTAAAGAATTTGTCGTTCGCTTGCCCGAAGGAGAGACCTTGGATTTTGAGGCGGGTGGTTACATTCAGGTGGACGTGCCGGAAACGGTGGTCAACTACAAGGACATCGATATCACTGCGCACCCTGAGCACCACAAAGACCCCAACACCTTCCAAAGCGAGTGGGATAAGTTCGGTTTGTGGGATTTGAAAATGACCAATGAAGAGCCCATCGTTCGGGCGTATTCGATGGCGAATCACCCAGCCGAAGGCAACATCGTGATGTTGAACATCCGAATCGCCACTCCGCCATGGGACCGAGCGCGCAACGCGTGGATGCAGGTGAATCCAGGAATTTGCTCTTCTTACGTGTTTGCACAGAAGCCAGGGGATAAGGTGACCATATCCGGACCCTACGGAGAGTTCTTCATCAAGGAAACCGAGGCTGAAATGGTGTACATCGGTGGAGGTGCCGGTATGGCTCCTATGCGATCGCATCTCTTCCACCTGTTCCACACCTTGAAGACAGACCGCAAGGTCACCTTCTGGTACGGTGGACGCTCAAAGCGCGAGCTGTTCTACTTGGACGATTTCAACAAAATTGCAGCTGAGTTCCCGAATTTCGATTTCCACGTTGTGCTTTCTGAACCTGCTGAGGAAGACGATTGGAAGGTGAAGAAAGACGTGAACGACGAGGGGGATGGTTTCCTCGGTTTCGTTCACAACGCGGTCATCGAGCACCAGTTGGCGCACCACGATGCACCGGAGGACATTGAGTTCTACTTCTGTGGGCCGCCGTTGATGAACCAAGCCGTTCTGAAGATGTGCGACGATTGGGGCGTTCCACCCCAAAACGTTAGCTTCGATGATTTTGGAGGCTAATTCCAACTTCAAAACGAACCGACACCCTGTGGCATTTGTGCTGCGGGGTGTTGGCGTTTTAGGGATCTGTGCCATGCTGTGTTTTTCATGTGGTTCCCCGCAGCAGACATCATCGGATATCGTTCACCTTGGTGAAACTCAGGGCACGACGTACATGGTGAAGTACCATGGGGTAGATTCCGTCCCACAGGCCGCCATCGATTCCGTGCTTGAAGCCGTTGACGTCGAGTTCAACTTGTGGCGGCCTGAATCACGCATCAACGCCATCAATGCCTTTGATCGTTCTGATTCGCTATTTCAATTTGTGGATAGTACGGGCTTATGGTCGTCCATTTGGGCTCAAACGCTGGATTTGCATGCCGCCTCACAAGGCGCATTTGATCCGACCGTACAACCGTTGGTTGAATTGTGGGGGTTTGGTTTGACCAAGCGTACCGAGGTCACAGACGAGGACGTACAAGCGCTGATGCCGCATGTGGGGTTGTCCTTTGAACGCATCGACTTGAATGAAGTCACGGAGACGAAGCAATACCGGTTTACGACGGTGCGCAAGCGGGACCCGCAGACCCGGATTGATTTCAATGGAATTGCCCAGGGGATGACCGTGGATCTGCTGGCGGAATTGTTGCAATCGCGCGGTGCTTCGGATTTTATGGTAGAAGTTGGTGGTGAGGTTCGCTGCGGCGGAAAACGGTCAGACGGAGATCCATGGCGCATTGCCATCGATCGTCCCATTGCATCGCAGGACGGCTTGAATCAACGTGAAATGCAAGCGGTGGTCGGCATTTCCGATGCGGCCATCTGCACCAGTGGCAACTACCGAAAGTTCTATGAAGAGGACGGTATCAAGCGGTCACATACCATCAGCCCTCTCAATGGCTACCCGGTGCAACACAGCTTGCTCAGTGCGACGGTACATGCCGTAAATGCGAGTACCGCCGATGCGCTCGCCACGGCGTGCATGGTTTGGGGGCCTGAAGAAGGACAGCGCTTCATTGAGGCATACCGCGAGACGAATCCGTTCGAACGGGTCGAAGCGTATTTCATCAGCGATGGAGGGGCAGGAGAATGGGAAACCTGGCAGTCCGCGGGCTGGGAAGACCTGGTGATTCGATAAAACGAGTCGTTCCGGTCAAGCGGCTTCTTCGGCTTTGCATTGCTCCTCGGGCCGTGCGCCGCAGAGCGAGCAGGCCTCGCCGTCTTTGTTCAGCAGCGGGTTTTGGCTCGCGCAGGTACCGGCAAATTGGCCGTCTTTTTTGACGAGAATTTTGATGGCAATCCCTGCAAACCCAATAGCGAGCAGCGCAATCGCGAGAAGGACAACTTTCCATTCCATGCGGCAAAATTAGGTGGTTCTGTGCGGTTCACCGGTAGGTATAATCAAGAATCTGCGGGAATTTGCGTAAATTATAGCTGCTTAACCAACGGGATGAAACGCGCAATCGTTCACATTTTAGCAGGAGGGGCAATGGCCCTTTCTACGTCGTCTCCGGCTTCGGGTCAATTGGGCCCGTGCGATTGCCCGCCTGTGGCTGAGCGTCCCGTTGTGGAAGTCAGTGATTCCAACGGGTTGGGGACGGGAACGGTGACGTGGTCGTGCGATTCGCGATACGTGTTGACAGAAACGGTGTTTGTGAAACCCGGAGAATCATTGACGATTTTGAAGGGAACGGTTATTAAAGGCAGAACAGGGATCGTGAGCGACACCTTGACCTTTACGCTGCCGAATGGCAATCCCTCACCACGCCAAGATTACATTTTCAGCCAGGAGGCTGGAAGCTTAGTAGTCAGTGCCGGTGCGACCATTGTGGCTGACGGCACATCCAATTGCCCCATTGTATTCACTTACGAGGGCGACCCCATGGACGGTAG
>CALKYI010000159.1 GCA_938003665.1 uncultured Flavobacteriales bacterium | reverse complement strand
ATGGGTCCGTGCCGTACACGTTGATTTCAAGCGCATCACTCAATCCATCCCCATCGGTATCGCTGCATGCGTCACCCACGCCGTCGCCATTGAAGTCCCCTTGGCCAGGGTTTTCCGCGTAAGTGCAGTTGTCCTCGAAATCATTGATTCCATCTTGGTCTTCATCGGGGAGTTCTCCGGTCAAATCTCCCAACCCCAGGTCGGCTACAACTAGGAAGTGATCGGATGCATCCAGGGCATCATCTGCCATAAGTCCAAGCGCTTCCAGCCTTTCGTCGCTCATGTCCGCGGTCCGAACGACGAACCCCGCCTTGAGATCAACAGATGCGTCCGAGGTGATGATGTAGTCGAGTTTCCCAGGCATCCACTCGGAGTTGATGTTGCTGCTCATCCACGTATAATCAAACGGGTGGTCAGTTTGCAACAGGGGCTGTTCGGTCAGCGAGGTTCCGTCCCAATCTGGTGCAAAGTCAGGTCCATAAGTCGCCTCGTCATTGATGTCCCCACTCAACAAGGTGTAGATGGGGTCGTCTAATCCGACCATATTCAGGTCTCCCCCATAGATTACCGGAGTGTTGGCGGGAAGGCTCAAGCTCCCCGATCCATTCATGGCATCGCGCAAAAACCCCATGTACTCATCGGCCTCGGCTTGCCGTTGGGCTTCGTTGGATGATCCGCCGCAACACTTCATGTGGCTGCTGGTCACCAAGAGGGGAATTCCCCACCCCGGATGCCCTCCACCAAAGCCGGGAATTGGCGCATCACTTCTGAATATGAAGACAAAATAGCGCCCTTTGATGCCACCATGAGGTCCCAATCGTCTTTGACAACGTTCCACGAAGCATCGTCTTCTAGGGGGAGCCAGTCGTTCAGCAACTCGCGGACGTAATTCGCGCTGACATTGGACACCTCTGAAAGCGCTAGGATATCGGGGTCAACCGCCTGAAGGATACGCTTCATGGCTTGTTGCGCGAAAAGCTCATCCATGCGGTTGTTTACGTTCCAGAATGCCACTCGGTTTAATGTGCCGGTAGGGCGTTCAATGCTTACGGGCTCATAAGGAACGGGCTCTTCGCTCAGCGTGTGGGCAATACCAGCAGCGGGGAACCCCATTTGCGAATCGTTGTCGTACCAGAGGACGCGTACGTCCGGGCCGTCCACTTGGGTCAAGGAGCGGTCAAACGCAAGCTCAAACTCGAATCCGCTGTAGGTTGGGGCGGCTCGCATTCCGATTTCATTGAAAGATTCAATTCCAGAACCGTTGGTGTAGCGAATGGCCTGGCGTGTGGCGAGGTTGATGAGGAGGTCCACCCCGAGCCCTTGACTGGCATAATCCACACCAGTTGCGGGGTCATCGTCCAAGTCGAGCAGAATACGGTAGTCGTTGGGCAGCGCATTTTCATCCAAGGCCACCTCATCCGTCAATACAATATGCAGGTAGAGCCAGTCGACATTGCTCATTACCGCGGTCTTCACAAACGGCCCGTCGGCGGCGCTGATTTCGTGGGGAACATTTTCCCAATCTTCAAATTGGTTGTCCAATTGAATTTGCCCCCACACAGGGAAGGCGAGCAACACGAGGAAGGGGAGAATTAGGTTTTTCATACCGGACCGAATTAAAGTGCAAGCAAGTTACGGGTAGATTTGCCGGCATGAGTCGCCGCCAAAGTACCTGGATGCTTCACTTCATTGTCCTGATTTTCGGGTTCACGGGAATTTTGGGCAAACTCATTTCGCTCGATGCGGATCGGTTGGTGTTCTGGCGGGTGTTGCTGGGGGGAGGTTTGGTGTGGTTGTGGCTCGCGGTGCGTGGTCGCGTTCAGCGATTTCCGTTGCGGAGCTTGTGGAAAGTGGCTTTGGTGGGGTGCACGGCTGCGGCACATTGGATCGCATTTTTCGCGAGCATCAAGGTGAGTAATGTGTCGGTGGCGTTGGCGACACTAGCTACGACGCCGGTGTTTGTCAGTGTGGTGGAGCCCCTGGTGCACAAGCGACGGGTGGACGTGCGGGAAGTGGTGCTGGGTGTGGTGATCATTGGTGGATTGCTGGTGTTGCTGTGGGGCCCGGCGCCGGATGGTGCGGTAAGCGACTTGAGCCAGTATTACCTCGGTGTGGGCCTGGCATTGGTGTCCGCGGCATTGGCTGCGGTGTTTGCCACGCTCAATTCGGTCCTTGTGCGCTCTCACGATTCAGCGAATTTGACACGGGT
>CALKYI010000158.1 GCA_938003665.1 uncultured Flavobacteriales bacterium | reverse complement strand
CGGTTATGCGCAACGAGCGCGCTTCGTGGGGATGGATGAGCAGTTGCTCGCTCCAGGAGCGCTTTTCGTACTGGGCCACCAAAACACCAACTGGCAAGGCGTTCAGGTGCGCGATTTCGCGACGGACGCTGCGGCGAACGGTTGGCTGATTCAGCAGCCCTACCAGAACCAACAGTACAACCAGACGTACCAAGAGCAATTCAACGTGCGGGCCAACCTCGAGCCGATTAAGTACTTGAAAGTCGAACTGACTGCGAACCGCAACATCAGCCAGAACTACACCAGCTTCTTCCGGTACGACGAAGAGTTGAATGACTTCGTTTATGACTCGCCTAACGAGACGGGCCAATTCTCCGCGACGGTGATGAGTTGGAACACGGCATTTGTTGAAGACGACATCGATGACGAGTTCAATTCCGAGTTGTGGGAGTCATTCCTGAAAACCCACCGCATCATCGTCTCGCAACGTTTGAATGAGGCGAACTACCAGTTGGATGAACCCGAAAACACCGGCTACTACGAAGGCTTTGGCGGCACCAGCCAAGACGTGACGATTCCGGCGTTCGTAGCCGCCTATCTTGGCCTTGATCCGCAGGAGGTGCCGTTGGATGTCTTCAATACCCCGGTGGCACCCAACTGGCGTGTGAGCTACGATGGACTCACGAAAAATGAGTTCTTCAAGCAGTACTTCAAGCGGTTCAACCTGAATCACAGCTACCGTTCGACGTTGACCACGAATTACGTGACCAACCTCAACTACGCGGAGGATGCAAACGGGTTGCCCACCGCCATTGACCAAAGCGAATTTGGCAACTTCATTTCAGAACGCCAGTTCAACGTCGTGAGCCTGAGTGAGCAGCTCTCGCCGCTCATTGGTGTGGACATGACCATCAAGACGGAAGGGGAGAATGAACCCCAAATCAAGGTGGAATTGAAGCGCGACCGCAATGTGGCCTTCGGGTTGACCAACTACCAGATTACGGAAACGAAGAGCGAGGGGCTCGTCATCGGATTTGGGTACAAATTCAAGGACGTTCCCAACCCGTTCATCAAGACCTACGGAAAGTTGCCTGTGAAGATGCTGAAGGAGACCGACCTTGTGCTGCGTGCGGACGTCAACGTGCGCGATAACCGCACCATCATCCGGAAAATGGAGGAGCGCCAGAATCAGGTCACAGCCGGTCAGAAACTGGTGAGCATCAAGATGTCTGCGGACCTCGAGGTATCCGATAAATTGACCATGCGCGCGTTCTACGACCACCAGATTACGAACCCGTACATCTCGACTTCTTTCGCGACGTCGAATATCCGTTCTGGAGTAGCTTTGCGCTTCAACTTGAATCAATAAGCATGAACATTCCGAACGATTTGCGTTACACCAAAGAGCACGAATGGGTGCGATTGGACGGCGACGTAGCGACCATTGGCATCACCGATTACGCCCAAGGCGAATTGGGAGACATTGTTTTCATTGAGGTGGATACGGTGGACGAATCAGTCGCTGCAGACGAGGTGTTCGGGACCATTGAGGCCGTGAAAACGGTTTCCGACATGATCGCACCGGTTGCGGGTGAGGTGATTGAATTCAACGAAGCCCTGGAGGATGCGCCGGAATCGGTAAACAGCGATCCCTATGGAGAGGGCTGGATCATCAAATTGCGCGTACAGAACCCCGATGACGTGGCGGCATTGTTGTCCCACGAAGGGTACGCAGAATTGGTGGGCTGATAGGCGATGAGGGGCGACCTCAACGATACAGGTATAAGCCGCGATTTTCAATTCCGGCTCGCCATCATGCCGATGACGTGGGCATTGCTCATCCTGGGCTTACACGCCATTCCCGGTTCAGATTTACCTCATGAGACGCTGTTGGATCTGCTGCATGCAGATAAGGTGGTGCATCTGGCGCTGTTCGCCATCTTGTCTTCGAGTGTGTTTGTTGCGCTGGGAAAGTCGGGCAACATTCGAAAATACAAGTGGTATGCGGGGTTCGTGCTCGTAGGCTATGGAATTGGCTTGGAATTTGCTCAGGACTTGTGGTTCGAGGGAAGGGAAGCAAGTTGGGGGGACATCTTGGCCGATGGGCTCGGGGTGCTCGCTGGCAGGGTGGCTTTCCGTGGCATCTACGGATGCTGGAACTAACGGACAAAAGGTTAACAGGATAAAACTTCCTCGGTATGCGTTTCTTGACGTAATTTCGAGGCCCAAT
>CALKYI010000157.1 GCA_938003665.1 uncultured Flavobacteriales bacterium | reverse complement strand
GGGCAGCGTACTCCACCTCGGGTTAAGCACCATGCAAAATGCTACAGTCGCGGGCATCGCTTGAATAAGGCTATTGAAACAGCGCATTACCGTGTGAGTTCAGCGTGGTCCGCGTCCGGTTGACGCCTCAAAACGATAAAATCGAGGATGCCCTTCCAATACCCTAGGCCGTAACCGGCATGGATCATGGCGAATGCCCTGATGATGCCCTGAACGTCACGGTAGGACCCTGCAGAAGCGATGGCAGAACCGGCCCCAATGACGAGCCATAGGAAGACAGCGGACACGAAGATGGACGCACCGAATCCGTCCCACATGTCGTGCCAATGGCCCGCTACCTCTGCCAACCAACAGGTGCCTGACACCATGAGGACCAGAAAGAAAAATGCAGGAACCGTTTGACGCCAAGTCGTAATGGTGCCGTGCTTTTGGTTGACAAACACTTTCCAATAACCGTATTGAAAGTATTGGCGAATCAAGTTGTGGTACGTCGAACGTACATGGTATTGGCTGCGAATGCGCGGATCAAACCAGATGCGCCAGCCCGCTTTCAACAACCGGTAATTCAATTCGTCGTCTTGGTTCCGCGTCAACGCCGTATCGAACCAGCCAATCTCTTTCAAAGCCTCCAGACGGTATGCACCAAAGGCTACCGTATCCACATGGCCGGCACTCCCACCCGTTCGAAATCGGGCATCCCCGACGCCGAAAGGTGTGCTCATGGCCGCTCCGATGCGCTGCGAGGTTTGGGACCCATGCACCTGTTCCACCACACCCCCGACACAGCCTGATTCTGGGTGGGCAAGCAGCACTTGGTGGTTGCGCAACAACCAATCCGGGCTCACCTCCGCATGAGCGCTTAGGATGATGATCACGTCACCGTTGGCCGCTTCAATGCCCGCATTGAGGGCGTGCGGCGTCGTTCGCTTGGGGTTGTCAATCCAGCGAACTTCCTTGTGGCGTTCGCTCCATTCGTCGAGCTTCTCACGCGTACCGTCCGTGCTTCCTCCATCGGCCACGATGACCTCCCACTCTTGACCAGGTGGGTCTTGGGTCACTAGACTCTGCAAGGTGGCGTCAATGAATTCCACCTCGTTCAAACACGGGATAATAACCGAAATCATAGCGCGGATTCTGCGAGTCTTTTCAACTGGTGCACGTGATGCCGCACGTGGGCCACACCAAAGGCCAATGTGTCCGTCAACCCGAGCCTGCCCGCGATGGGGTGTTTGAAAACTTGGACCTTCCACCATGCAGGATCCGCGTACAGAGCACCCAACCGTTCGTACCCCCCATCGATGGCCTTCAACCATTCATCTACTGCACGACCCACGTCCACATGGCCTCCAGGAGAGGGAGACAACAAACCACCGGGGGTGGGATCCTTCCAACGGTCATCCGATTCGAGGGCGTGCACCAATTGGATTCCACGTGCATCTGATTCCACGTCGCACACCGGCAGTTCGGCAGGATTGGCCTGTCCTTTCTTGTCCAAGTAGGACCAAGTGCCGTGCTCCGAGCGCATTAAATGTTCCAAAACCTGCAGGCCACCCCACTGGGACTCGGTTCCCTGTAAGGCACCCAATGGGAGGGCTCGCAAGTGATCGGCGAACACCTGAACCGCAGCTCTGTGGCGGGTCCGCCACGAAGCCAAACCGTCCCAAGGGCGGAACATCTGGATGTGCGGTATGTCGTCCTCGAGGTAGCCTTCGCCCACGGTGGCGAACCCAAGTCGTTCATAAAACCCAATGAGGTACTGTTGTGCAGAAATTCGGATTCCGAATCCAGGCCACGTGCGGTAACATGCACGAATGGCGCGCATCATCAACTCTTCGCCCAAACCCGAGCCCCGCGATGCCAAATCAATGGCCACACGGCCGATGCTCGGCTCTTCATAGGATACGCCAGGGGGTACGAGTCGAACGACGGCGCGAGCAGCAGCTCCAGCAACCGCTCCCTCTTCGCAGGCGAATAAATGAATCGACTGGGCGTCCTTGTCATCGAGGTCCAGGTAAACGCAGTTTTGCTCCACCACAAAGACTTCAGAGCGCAATCGCATCAGCGAGAAGACCTCGCCGCCGGTCAATTCTTGAAACGGTTTTTCCGACCAAAGCACGGCGCAATTTACAATGCGAATGGCCGTGAAAACCCCGGTGGTCGGCGTACTTTCGCACCATGGCCGTCATCAATGTTTTTTCAGCGGAAAACCTGTCCAAGCGCTACGGCGAGCGACTGCTTTTCGAAGGGTTGACATTCGGTCTGTCCCGTGGCCAAAAATGCGCCATTGTTGCCAAGAACGGCACCGGCAAAACCACGTTGCTCAACGGCATCTGCGGCGTTGAACCGGTGGATGATGGGCGCATCAGCATGGACGCGGGAACCCAGTGGAGTTACCTGCCTCAAGATCCGGACTACGACGGCCAGCAGACCATTTTGGACCACCTCTACGCCAGCGACATGGCGGCCGTGAAGGCCATGCGCATCTATACAGCTGCCGCTGACGGCGACAATGACGAAGCCTTGCAAGCTGCCTATGAAGGCATGGACCTGCACAACGCGTGGGACTTCGAGGCGCGTGCGAAAGAGGTATTAGGACGGTTGAACCTCCACAACCTCAGCCGCACCATGGCCACGCTGAGCGGCGGCGAGCGGCGGCGGATTGCCTTGGCTCGAGTCCTGATTGAAGAGCCCGACATCTTGTTCTTGGACGAGCCGACCAACCACTTGGACCTCGACATGATCCAATGGCTCGAGCGGTACCTGGCGCAGTCCAAGATGACCATTTTAATGATCACACACGACCGGTATTTTCTGGAAAACGTGTGCGACACCATCCTCGAATTGGACGACCAGACCCTCTACAAGTACAAGGGCAACTACAGCTACTACCTGGAAAAAAGAGAGGAGCGCAAGGAAAACGCGCTGGCCAATCGCGCCAAGGCCCGGGGCATTTTCAAACGCGAACTCGAATGGATGCGGTCCACCCCATCGGCGCGAACCGGCAAATCCAAATCGCGCATCGAACGGTTCCACGAAATCAAGAAAGCCGCGAAAAAACGGTTGGAAGAGGATGACATGGCCTTGCGCCTGAATCCGCACCGCCTCGGAGGCAAAATCATTGAATTGCACAAGGTGGCCCACGGTTTTGATGGCGACATGTTGTTCGAAAACCTAACCCATCACTTCAAAAGCGGCGAACGCATCGGCATTGTCGGCCGCAACGGTTCGGGCAAGTCCACCCTCCTTGACCTCATCACCCAAGGCGACGTGCCTACACGCGGAAAGGTTGTGGTGGGTGAAACCGTCGTTTTTGGTCACTACCACCAATCCGGCGCTCAATTCCCGGAAGGCCAGCGCATCATCGAAGCGGTCTACGAGATTGCCGAATTCATGCCTCTTGAAAAGGGCCAAAAAATCACGGCGGCGCAACTGCTGGAACGGTTCCTCTTTCCCCGCTCCACCCACCACCAATTGATTTCAACGCTGAGCGGAGGCGAGCGGAAGCGATTGCATTTGCTGCAGGTGTTGATGGCCAACCCCAATTTCCTCATCCTCGATGAGCCGACCAACGACCTCGATATCTACACCCTCCAAATCCTCGAGGAATTCCTCCTCGATTTTCCAGGTTGCTTGATTGTCGTCAGCCACGACCGCTACTTCATGGACCGATTGGTGGAACACATTTGGGTGCTTGGCACAGGCAGCGAAGTCCGTTTCTTTCCTGGGAATTACAGTCAATACCGTTTGGCCGTAGCCGACGAGAAACGGGAAGCGCAAGCGGCGCGCGATGCGGAAAAAGCCTCCGAAGAAACAAGCACTGCCTCAGCGGCGCCCAAAAACGATTATTCCAAGCGACTCTCCTTCAAGGAAAAATTCGAGTTTGAGCAGCTTGAAGGTAAGATGGTGGAACTTGAGCAGCAGAAAGTGTCATTGACCGAACAGCTCTATGCGAATCCCGACCCCGCCGAGCTCCAATCCCTCGGGGAAAAACTACACGAAGTCACAACGGCCCTCGAAGCAGCGGAAAATCGCTGGCTTGAACTATCGGAGCGCGCAGAGTAAACCGCTTTACTGCTGGTCGAAATCGACCTCAAAAGGCCCGGTGCCTTTGAGCTTGGTTTGGCACGTCAACACGAAGCCAGACTCGACCTCATCCGGTTCTAAGGCGTAATTGACATCCATCTCGGTTTCCCCGCTGACCATTTTGGCGCGGCATGTGCAGCAGACGCCGCCCATGCAACTGTATGGCGCGTCCATGCCCGCGTCAAGCGCTGCGTCCAATACGCTTTTGCCCTCAGCGACATCGACCACGGTGGTCATGCCGTCCATGACAATGGAGAGTCGCTTCGTGGAGGAATCGCCTTCTGCCGCCGTTTGCGTTTGCTCCTTCTTCACACCAGTCGACGACGTGAAAAGCTCAAACTTCACCCGGTCTGACGCCATGCCAGCGCCCTCAAGCGCGGCTTTGCACGCCCAAATCATTTCTTCAGGTCCGCATAAAAACGCCGCATCCAAGGACTGGATATCCACCCAATCGCTCGCCAAAATGGCCGCGCACCGCTCTTCATTCAATCGGCCATTGAACAGCTCGATGTCCTGCGGCTCACGCGTCAAAATGTGGAACAAGCGGAACCGTTCGAGGTACTCATCTTTCAACTCCTGCAACGCCTCACGGAAAATGATGCTCGGCGTATCACGGTTGACGTAAAACAGCGTGAAAACGCTACTCGGCTCGTTGCGGAGCACCTCCTTGATTTGACTCAGTACCGGTGTGATTCCTGACCCCGCTGCGAACGCGATGAACTTACGGGATGCTGTTGGCTCAGTTTCGAGAACAAACCGGCCCGTTGGGGCCATGCAGCGAATGGTTTCTCCACTCGCGAGTACGCCATTTGCCCACGTGCTGAAAACGCCGTTTTCAACTTGTTTGATGGCCACGCGCCATTCCCCATCACTGGGAGCACTGCACAAGGAATAGCTGCGCCGAACGGCATCACCGTTGATGTCGGCCTCCAGGGTCAGGTATTGGCCGGCGGTATATCCAAAATCAGATTTGAGGTGCTCAGGAATATCAAACGCCACCGAGACACAGCCAGCAGTTTCCCGGCGCACATCGGCAATTTTCAGCTCATGCAGTCCATTCATGCCCGCAAAACTACACGACAATTCAGGAAGAAAACCAATGGAGTCCATGGTTGTTATCTTTGTAACAAATCCTCATGCATGACACAAGAAATGGACTTGAATCAGCGGTTTGAAGCGTACATCGCTGCAGACCAAAAAATTGAAGCCAAAGACTGGATGCCCGATGCGTACCGCAAAACCCTCATCCGTCAAATCAGTCAGCATGCGCACAGCGAAATCATCGGCATGCAGCCCGAAGGCAATTGGATCACCCGTGCTCCAAGCCTGAAGCGCAAATCAATTCTCTTAGCAAAAGTCCAAGACGAGGCCGGCCACGGTCTCTACCTGTACTCAGCAGCTGAAACCCTCGGAATAAGCCGAGACGAAATGCTAGATGCGCTGCACACCGGAAAAGCGAAGTACAGTTCCATTTTCAATTACCCTACCCTCACATGGGCGGACATGGGCGCCATCGGCTGGTTGGTCGACGGGGCGGCCATCATGAACCAAGTGCCATTGTGCAAATGCAGCTACGGGCCATACGCCCGCGCCATGGTTCGGGTATGCAAAGAGGAGAGCTTTCACCAGCGCCAGGGATTCCAGATTATGCTCAATCTGAGCAACGGGACACCCGAGCAAAAGGAAATGGCGCAAGACGCGTTGAACCGATGGTGGTGGCCTTCGTTGATGATGTTCGGTCCAAATGACGCTTCCTCCAAGCACAGCGAACAAAGCATGCGCTGGAAAATCAAGCGTTTCTCCAACGACGAACTGCGTCAGCGATTTGTCGATATGACCGTACCACAGGCAGAGTTGCTAGGATTGACAGTGCCCGATCCGGACTTGAAGTGGAATGAAGCAACAGGCCATTATGACTTTGGCCCCATCGACTGGAGTGAATTCGAACAGGTCGTCGCGGGCAATGGACCGTGCAACCGTGAACGGATTGAAACGCGCGTAGCCGCTCATGAAAATGGAGCTTGGGTACGCGACGCTGCAGCGGCCTATGCTGCAAAATCAGCCCAACGCACATCCAGCCGAACCTCAGCAGCATGAGTGCACCAAACACCGAATGGCCGCTCTGGGAAGTGTTTGTTCGCAGCCGTCAGGGCTTGAGCCACAAGCACGTCGGAAGCCTGCACGCCGCAGACGCCACCATGGCCATATCCAATGCACGGGACGTTTACACGCGACGGCAAGAAGGAACCAGCATTTGGGTGGTCAAAGCGGAGGACATTACGGCATCAACACCGTCCGAAAAAGACGTCCTCTTTGACCCCGCCAACGATAAAGTTTACCGCCATCCGACGTTCTACGACCTTCCGGATGAAGTGAAAAACATGTGATGGCGAGCCAAAATCACGAATGGATATTGCGCCTAGGCGATGATGCGCTCGTGCTCGCGCAGCGGCTCTCCGAATGGTGCAGCCACGGCCCCGCACTCGAGGAGGACATCGCTCTTTCGAACATAGCACTGGACCTGTTGGGGCAAGCCCGAGCGTTGTTGACGCTCGCCGGCCAACGCGAAGGCCAAGGCCGGGACGAAGACACCCTTGCCTACTTCCGAACGGACCGGGAATTCCGCAACGCCTTACTTGTTGAGTTGCCCAACGGGCATTTTGGCGACACCATCGTTCGGCAAATGCTGTTTGATCAATTCGCTGTGCTGCGTTACGAGGCATTGGCGAACCAATCAGTTGACCTAGAATTGTCTGCCATCGCTACGAAGGCCTTGAAAGAGGTGCGTTACCACGCAGCCCACTCGGCTCAGTGGGTGGTTCGGCTCGGTGACGGTACCGAGGAGAGCCACCGACGTGTACAAGAAAGTTTGAACATACTCTGGCCGTACACCGCCGAGCTATTTGAAGACGATGCTATATCGAAGGTGTGTGCTGAGGCCGGGGTGTTGCCCTTGAATGCCAGCTTTCGCGAACGATGGATCGAGCAAGTGAATGGCGTTTTGAACGAAGCCACCCTCGAATGCCCGGAATCGTCCGCATTGCTCACCGGCGGACGCAGCGGCCGTCATACCGAGCACCTAAGCTACCTGTTGGCGGAAATGCAAGTGCTCCAGCGAACCTACCCAGGGGCCGAATGGTGAGCGAACGCATCGCCCAAGTGGAGCGCATCCTGAATGGGGTGATGGATCCGGAGCTTCCCTTTTTGACCATCACAGAATTGGGCATGATCCAAGGCTGTGACCTCGATGAAGACGGGACCGTTGTCATCAAATTGACTCCGACGTATTCAGGTTGTCCAGCGACCGATGCCATTCAGGACGACATCAAATCAGCGCTGCAGCCCGTCGAACCGCGGTTTCGCATTGACATCGTCCACGCGCCGGCATGGACCACCGATTGGATATCGCCTGAAGCACGGGAAAAGATGCGCCTGAACGGCATTGCCCCGCCCGAAGGAAGCAGCGCAGACAAGGCCTTCTTGCTCGGTCAATCCCAGACGGTTCCTTGCCCGAGATGCGCAAGCACGGATACGCGCCTCGTCAGTCCATTTGGGTCAACGGCATGCAAAGCGCATTACCAGTGCAATGCATGCGCTGAACCCTTTGACCATTTCAAGTGCTTTTGAGCGCAACCCAGGGTTGATTTTCCTCGTATCGGGGGCATGACTTCTATGAATCTGCCCATTGGCGCCCATGCGCTTGAGCGCGAAAGCTCCACCCTCCAAGCACGAATGCGACGTCTGTTCGTCAACGGACTGCACGGAGGCGTAGACCCGGACTTTCGCCAAGCCAGCCGCGACCTGTATTTTAAGGAACTGCGATTGCAGCTGCGTGCGTTGGAACGGTTTTCTGAAGAAGTTCACGACCACCCCGTTCGCGCCCGATTGCATTTGATGCGATCGTTGCGCGCCTCTCGACTGGTGCGTTACAGCCGTTCACATTGGGTTGAACTCAATGCTTGCCAAGCAGAGTTACTGGAACAGCTGTACCAACGTATCAATGCCATCCGAGCGGTCCGCCGGTCCATCATGCTGGCTCACCCAGCAGATGCGATTTGTACGCTTGCCCGAGCCATTGAACGCGTTCCCACGTTTCGCCTCATGCAGCAATTGGGACAAGAAGGCTTGAAGCGCTCGAATTGAGCTCAATCCGCTTCCACCTGCGAAAGAACGAGGTCCTTGTACATGCCTTCCTCTCCCATTAATTCATCGTGGGAGCCGGATTGGATCAATCGACCTTGATCCAACACCATGATGCGGTCAGCGTGCCGAATCGTGGACAACCGGTGAGCAACAATCAATGACGTTCGGTCCCGTGTGATGGCCTCTGTTGCTCGCTGGATGAGCTGTTCGCTCTCAGAATCAATGCTCGACGTGGCCTCATCCAAGACCAAGACTGTGGGCTGCACCAAGTACGCACGCATAAAGGCAATCAGCTGGCGCTGACCCACCGACAACATGGCACCACGCTCCCGTACGTTTTGTTCCCAACCCTCGGGTAATTTGGCGATGAACGCATCGGCCCCCACGGCTTGAGCAGCAGCATCCAACCGTTCATCATCAAACCCTTCCGCGTACAGCGTAACGTTGTTGCGCAGGGTATCCGAAAACAAGAAGACGTCCTGGAGCACGATTCCAATGTGCTGACGCAGTGCCTGCAATGGGTAGGATTCAATGGGCTTTCCATCAATCAGGATACGCCCCTTCTGGTGCACATAGAATCGGTTGAGCAAATTGATGATGGTCGACTTGCCTGCTCCGGTGGGACCTACAAACGCTACCGACTCGCCTGGTTCAACTCGAAAGGATACGTCCTCCAGCACCCATTCCTCATCGGTGTAAGCGAACCAAACGTGCTCGAATTCAATCGCTCCGCGAAGTTCCAAGGGTTGGAGTGGTTCATCCGAAGCATCTTTCGCCTCAATTCGTTCCTCCCGGGCCAACAGCCTGAACACACGGTCCGAATTCACGATGCCCATTTGGAGCACGTTGAACCGGTCAGCGAGCTGACGAATCGGCCGATAGAGCATAAAGACATACAAAATGAACTGCAACAGGATGCCCAGCGTCATCCGCTCCACCAGCACATCCTGCATCCCCCACCACAGCAGCACCCCGACACTGGTCGCCGACAGCATTTCCACCAAGGGAAAGAACACACTGAATGCCCACACCGACCGGATATTGGCATCGCGGTGAGAAGCATTAATGGCGGCGAAGGCCTTGGCCTCTTGTTTCTCACGTCCAAACGCTTGGACAATGTGCATCCCCGTCACGTGCTCCTGCACAAACTCATTCATACGGCTGACCTGGTTGCGCACGTCAACGAAAGCCTTTTTGATGACCTGCTGAAAAATCCGCGTCGCCAGCAACAACACCGGAATGGGCGTCAACACCAACAAGGTCAACTTCCAATCCACCCAAAACATGGTGCCGATGACCACGAGCAATGCCAGCAAATCACCGATGGCATTGAGGATGCCGTTGGAAAACACATTCGCAATGCCGTCAATATCACTCACGTGGCGGGTTACCAAGGTACCCACAGGGGTCTTATCGAAGTATCGCAACTGGAACTGTGCAACGTGCTTGAACAGCTTGGAACGCAGGTCCAAACTAACCGATTGGGCCACCCAGTTGGCCAGGTACGTCACGCGGTACTGCAGGAGGGCTTCAAAAACGAGCATCCCGCACACCGCCAAAAACACATGGAGTAACAACTCCGCATCTCCCGTAGGCATGGTGTCATCCACGGCGATGCGAATGAGTGCCGGACGCACCCACACCAAGCCGGAAAGCAACACCACCAATACGCCGGTCGCCACAAAACGGCTGCGGTATGGTTGAACCTGGGCCAAAATTTTGCGCAGCGTTGCTCCGTCAAAAATGCGCCCGGTGACTTCGTTTGGCTGCCCCTTACTCATGGATCAAGGCTTCATGAAGGATTTGGTCTGAATGGGGTCAAACCCCGGGTATACGACTCGATTCAAGTACAGGCCTTCGCCGGGTGCTGACGCACCCGCTGCACTGCGGTCTCCGGAGGCAATCACCGCCGCAACATCCTCCGGCTTCATCCGCCCCTGTCCCACTTCAAAGAGGGTGCCAACAATCGCACGCACCATGTTGCGCAAAAACCGGTCAGCACGAATCTCAAATGTGTATTGCTCGCCGTCTTGCCGCAATTCAGCAAAACGCACATCGCAAAGCGTGGTCTTGTTGTCCGAACCGGCCTTGCAGAACGCCGCAAAGTCACCTTGTTGAACCAGGTACTGCGTCGCCGCTTGCATGGAAGCAAAATCCGTCTGGCGCATGATGCGAGCAGAACGCCCCACCAAGAAGGGGTCTTTGTACGTGTGCATACGGTACACATAACCGCGTTCGGTCGCATCAAAACGAGCATGCGCGTTCGACGCCACCTCGGATATGCGGTGGATGCTGATTGCCGGTGGCAACATGCCGTTTAACTTCCAGGCCGCCTCGTTCCAATCTCTGAACCGCTTGGCTTTGGGCGATTCTTCGGGCCAATCCGCATGCGCCACGAAGTACGAAGCATGCACGCCGGTGTCCGTGCGTCCGCAGCCCATGACGGGCATGGGCTCACCGACGAAGAGCGCCAATTTTTCTTCGAGTACCTCTTGCACGGAAAGGCAATGGGGCTGCCTTTGCCAACCGTGGAAAGGAGCCCCATCGTAAGATAACTCAATGAAAACGCGCATGGCGACTGGGCTTAGGCCCAAGAAGCAATCTTCTCGCTCTTGTAGTCGCCAGCAAACAATTTTTCTTTCACTGTGGAGAAGGTCTCAATGGTGTACTGAACGTCCTCGAGTGTGTGCACCGCTGTTGGGATTAAGCGCAACATGATGGTGTCCTTGGGAACCACGGGGTACACGACAATCGAGCAGAAAATGCCATAGTTCTCACGCAGATCCAGCGTGAGGTTGGTCGCTTCCCCGAGTCCGCCCTTGAGGAAGACCGGTGTGACGCAGGAATTGGTGACCCCCAAATCGAAACCTGCTTCACGCAATCCCGACTGGAGCGCATTGGCCACTTTCCACAAATTCTCTTTGTGCTGGGGCTGCGTGCGGAGCATTTCCAAGCGCTTCTGCGCGCCGATGACAATCGGCATGGGCAGTGATTTGGCAAACGTCTGCGAACGCATGTTGTACCGGAGGTAGTCAATCACGTCTTCATCGCCGGCGACGAAGGCGCCGACCGTTGCCATGGACTTGGCAAACGTTCCGAAGTAGACGTCAATCTCGTCTTGTACGCCTTGCGCATCACCTGCTCCGCGGCCGTTTTCGCCCACCGTGCCGAAGCCGTGTGCGTCATCAACGAATAGACGGAAACCATACTCTGCTTTGTATTCGCAGATTTCCTTCAACTTGCCTTGGTCGCCGGCCATGCCGAAGACCCCTTCAGTTACCACCAGGATACCGCCTCCTGTCTGATCACAGAGCGCCTTGGCTCGGTCGAGTTGCTTGACGAAGGACTCCATATCGTTGTGTTGGAATACGAAACGCTTGCCCTGGTGCAAACGAACGCCGTCCACCATGCAGGCGTGCGACTCCGAATCGTAGACAATCACGTCGTGTCGGCTGACCAATGCTTCGATGGCCGATTGGCATCCTTGGTAGCCGTAGTTCAAAAGGAACGCGTCCTCTTTCTGCATGAAATCAGCCAATTGCGACTCAAGCAAC
>CALKYI010000156.1 GCA_938003665.1 uncultured Flavobacteriales bacterium | reverse complement strand
GCCCAGGGCCTCCTTTTTTTTGGCCCAATTCTTGAACTTCTATGGACGAAAACTGTGAAATTCTATCAAAATCAAAGCAGCTCTCGGAACCGAGAAGCTTTGTGTTTATCTTTAACGTAGAAAATATTTAAGGTTATGAAGCAACTTTTGACAGCATGTTTGCTCCTCGTGGGCATGGCGACAGCAGCGGCGCAAGGCCCATCCATCTCTTTGGACAAAGACGTTCACGATTACGGAACCATCACCCAAGGTGCGGATGGTGGATGCCAGTTTACGGTAACCAATGACGGCACAGAGCCTTTGATCATTTCTCGATGCAAAGGATCATGCGGTTGCACGGTACCCAAGTGCGACAAGGATCCCATTATGCCCGGTGCGACCAGCGTCATCAACGTACGCTACGACACCAAGCGCATTGGCCCAATCAACAAAAGCGTTACAATCACCTCGAACGCCTCAAACGAGCCCACCAAGGTGATTCGCATCAAAGGCAAGGTAGAAGCAGCCGACGCTGGAAGCACAGGAGGTGCTCCCGTCAAGCCTGCATCTGTTGGTGCGCCTTTGAACAAGCAATAAGTATTGACGGAGCTGCAGTGCAGTTCCCCACCAGACTTTAAGAAGTCGTTCTTCCTCATGGCGGAACGGCTTCTTTTTTATCCGAATTTTGCCCTCAGACAAACGGCGCGTTAGAAATGGAGATCCCGACGACTTACGATCCTGGTACCTGCGAAGAGAAGTGGTACGCTTACTGGTTGGAGCACGGCTTTTTCGAAAGCAAGCCCGACGACCGTGAGCCCTACACGGTGGTCATTCCCCCGCCGAATGTCACCGGCGTGCTCCACATGGGGCACATGCTCAACAACACCATTCAGGACGTGCTGGTGCGCCGCGCGCGGATGATGGGCAAGAACGCCTGCTGGGTGCCGGGTACGGACCATGCATCCATCGCCACCGAAGCCAAGGTGGTGCGCAGGTTGCGTGAGAAGGGCATCAAGAAGTCGGACCTGTCGCGGGATGAATTCCTGGAACACGCATGGGATTGGACCCACGAGCACGGGGGCATCATCCTCGAACAATTGAAGAAGCTTGGTGCGAGTTGCGATTGGTCGCGCACCCGCTTCACCATGGATGAAAAGTACTACGATGGCGTCATCGATACCTTCATCGACCTATATGAGAAGGGCCTCATCTACCGGGGCGAGCGCATGGTCCACTGGGACCCTGCTGCGCAAACGGCGTTGAGCGATGAAGAAGTCATCCACACCGAAGAGCACGGGAAGCTTTACTACGTCCGGTATGAAGTCGTGGATGCCCCCGGCGAATACCTGACCATCGCGACCACCCGCCCGGAAACCATCATGGGCGACACAGCTATTTGCATCCACCCTGAAGACGAGCGCTTCACCCACCTCCACGGCAAACGCGCCCGGGTGCCCATGACCGATCGGGAGGTGCCGATCATCCTCGACGAATACGTGGACCGTGAATTCGGAACGGGTTGCTTGAAAGTGACCCCGGCGCACGACGTCAACGACTACGATCTCGGCCAAAAACACAACCTGGAGTCCATCAATATTTTCCACCCGGACGGTACGTTGAACGAGCATGGTGGAGTGTTCGAGGGCAAGGACCGCTTCGATGTGCGAAAGGAAGTGGAAGGGACGCTCGATGCCTCGGGGCACTTGGTCAAGACCGAAGAGTACACGAACAGTGTTGGTCGCTCAGAGCGCACCAATGCGGTCATCGAGCCGCGGTTGTCATTGCAGTGGTTCCTCTCCATGGAAAAGCTGTCCAAGCCCGCCTTGGACCACGTGATGGACGATACCATCCAGTTCCATCCGCCCAAGTTCAAGAATAGCTACCGCCACTGGATGGAAAACGTCAAGGACTGGTGCGTGAGCCGGCAATTGTGGTGGGGACACCGCATTCCGGCGTGGTTCTACGGCGCTGGCGAAGAGGACTTTGTAGTGGCCAAGACGGCGGAAGCAGCACTGGAAAAGGCCCGCGCTAAGTCGGGAAATGCCGACCTCACGGCGGACGCTTTGCGCCAAGATGAGGACGTCATGGATACGTGGTTCAGCAGCTGGCTGTGGCCCATCCAAGTATTTGATGGTCTGAAGACGGAGGAAGAGGTCAGTTACTACTACCCGACCGCCGACCTCGTGACTGCCCCCGAGATCATGTTCTTCTGGGTGGCACGCATGATCATCGCCGGGTACGAGTACCGCGGGCAAGAGCCGTTCAAGAATGTCTACTATACGGGTATCGTTCGCGACAAGCAAGGACGCAAGATGTCCAAGAGCTTAGGCAACAGCCCTGACCCCATTGAGCTCATGAACCAGTTCGGAGCAGACGGCGTGCGCGTAGGCATGCTCTTGACGTCACCTGCGGGCAACGATTTGCCGTTCGATGAGAAGCTCTGCGAGCAAGGCCGAAACTTTGCTAACAAGATTTGGAACGCCTTCCGCCTGACCCAAAGTTGGGAGGTGGACGCGGACCGCGAGCAGCCGGAATCGGCAGCTGTAGCGGTGCGCTGGATGAAGGCGCGCGTCCAGCGGGTGTTGGAGGAATTGGAGGGGCAGTTTGCCGAGTTCCGCTTGAGCGAAGCCTTGATGAACCTCTACCGCCTCGTGTGGGACGACTTCTGCAGCTGGTACTTGGAATTGGTCAAGCCACCCTACGGCGAACCCATCGATGCACAGACCTTGGAACAGACGAAGGCCATTTTCGGCGATCTGCTGAAGATGCTCCATCCGTTCATGCCGTTCCAAACCGAAGAACTTTGGCACTGGATGGAAAAGCGGGAAGGTCCGAAAGACGCCCTGTGCATCGCGGCATGGCCCAAGCGCGAGGCGTACGATTCAGACTTGCTGACGCAGGCAGAGGCCTTCCAGCAAATCGTCTCGGAAGTGCGGAACATCCGTAAGGAGAACCAAATCCCCAATCGCGAGCAGCTCGAATTCAGCGTACAGTTGGGTGACGGCTATCCCGAGGCATTTGAATCGGCCATCATCAAGTTGTCCAACGTGGACGGCGTGACTCGTGTCGCAGACAAGGTCCCCAATGCCTTTGGCTTCATCGTGGGCACGAGCTCGTTCTTCATTCCCTTTGGAGATCAAGTGGATGTGGAGGCCGAGAAGGCCAAAATCCAGAAGGAAATGGATCACCTCAACGGCTTCCTGAAGGGCGTTCGCGGAAAGTTGTCCAACGAGCGATTTGTGCAGAACGCGCCGCCCCAAGTGGTGGAGCTGGAGCGCAAAAAGGAAAGCGATGCCCTGGCGAAGCTGGAGGTGCTCCATGGCAAAATGGAACAATTGGGCTGATTCCTTCGAACACCTTCCAGACCCGCTTGTTGTACGGGTATGTTGGGATTATTTAAAAAAGATCCGGTCAAAAAGCTGCAGCAACAACATGCGAAGCTATTGGCCGAAGCACACCGCATGAGCACGGTGGACCGCACCAAGTCAGATGCCTTGATGGCCCAAGCGGCCGAGGTGGAGGATGAAATCGCCAAATTGATGAGCGATGCCGGGAATTAATCAAGGCACGTTTGCCGTCATCGGCGACTCAGGTGGAATCGGCGAAGCCATTCGCAATCAGCTCCTCGAGGCGGGCCACCACGTCATCGGTGTCTCCCGCAAGGGTGTTTCCGAGCAGCGCTCCGGCTACCAAAGCCTGGTCTTCGATGCGGTTGCGCACCCGTGCGAATTGTCCAATTTTGCCGACCACCTCGACGGGTTGGTGTATTGCCCCGGAACGATTCGATTGAAGCCGTTGAAGGGCGTCAAGCGCGAACACGCCTTCGAAGATTTTGAAGTGAATGCCTGGGGTGCCGTGCAGACCTTGCAAGCGAATGCAGCGTTGCTACAAAAAGCCCCAAATGCATCGGTGGTGCTTTTCAGCACGGTCGCCGTCCAAACAGGCATGCCATATCATACGAGCATCGCTATGGCCAAAGGTGCCGTCGAAGGGTTGACCCGCACCTTGGCGGCCGAGTGGTCACCGGCCATTCGCGTCAATTGCATTGCTCCCTCCCTCACAGATACACCGTTGGCTGCCCCCATGCTGTCCAATGATGCGAAACGCGAGGCGGCTGCAGAGCGTCACCCGCTGAAGGCGGTCGGAAGCGCCGATGGCGTAGCTTCGTTGGCCACATGGCTGTTGGCCGGCGGTTCGGACTTTGTCACGGGACAAGTCTACACCGCGGACGGCGGCATGGGAAGCATCCGCAAATGAATACTTACAAAACCCTCAACGACCTCGACTTGGAATTGATGCCGCGCCGCCAGCGCGGTCGCCTCGTCAACGCGCTGAGTGGGTTCAAAAGCGTCAACCTCGTAGGCACCAGCAACGATGCCGGTGTCCACAACCTGAGCATTGTCAGCTCCGTGGTCCACCTGGGCTCCGATCCGGCCTTGCTCGGCATGGTCATGCGGCCCCCGGTGGATCGGGAGCGCGGCAGCCACACCTATTGGAACATCCGGGAAACCGGCTGTTACACCATCAACCACGTCCCGGCCACCCACACGGTGCAAGCTCACCAAGTGAGCGCCCGCTACCCAGAGGATACCAGCGAGTTTGATGCGGTCGGATTCACACCGATCTACCGGTGCGGTTTTGACGCCCCCGCCGTGGAAGAAAGTCCGGTACGCATCGGGTTGGAGCGGGTCGATGAATGGGAAATTCCTCAAAACCGGTGCCGCTTCATCGTCGGGCAAATCCGGTGGGTGGAATTCCCGGAGGAGGCCTGGGCTACAGACGGGTACCTGGACATTGAATCCCTGGGTGTCGCGGCGCTGAGTTCTCTTGATGGCTACCACCGCACGGAAAAGGTGCATCGCCTCGCTTACGCCAAGCCGGATATTTTCCCACCTGAAGCCTTAGAGGATTTCAAAGCCGGGTGGAAGGACGATTGAGATTTTCGCCGAAATTTGCCCTGTATGCCTGAAATCAAACCCAAGCAAGACGTCAACGGCCACACGCTGTTGCACCATGAAGTCATCGCGGAGAATCCCGATGCGCCGTGGTTGGTCTTTGTGCATGGGGCAGGCGGCAGCATCCGCACGTGGAAATTCCAGATTGATGCGTTTGCACCGCATTTTCGCTTGCTGCTCATCGACCTCCGGGACCACGGCTACAGCAAGGACATCCTGCCCGAGTTCCCGGCGTATGATTTTGACATCGTTGCCAAAGACATCCTTGTGCTGACGGATCACCTCGGCATTGAGAAGGCGCATTTCATGAGCTTGAGCATCGGCAGCGTCATCCTGCAAAAAATCGACATCGAGCGGCCTGAGTTGGTGGATCGCATGATTATGGCGGGTGCGATTTTTGATGGCAGCAAGGCCATGCACTGGTTTGTGCATTCGGGCAAATTCCTTTCGTACATCTTGCCGTACCGCGCGCTGTATTGGCTGTTCAGCTTCATTGTATTGCCCCGTCGCAATCACCGCCTGAGCCGGTACATTTTCCGCCGCCAAAGCCGCCGCTTGACCACCCGTGAATACATGAAGTGGATTGAGTTGTACAAGCCGTTCTTCCACTTGATCCGCGATTACGTGAACCGCCCGGTGATGAAGAAAGGATTGGTGGTGATGGGCAGCCAGGACCACATTTTCTTCCGTTCGGCCAAGCGCTTCACGGAGATTCAAAAAAACATGCGCCTCGCCGTGATTGAGAACTGCGGCCACGTTTGCAGCATCGAGGCCCCCGAGGTCTTCAACGACCTGGTGTTGCGCTTCCTGCAGGACCTTGATGTTCCGGATGCAGTGACCGCCAAACCGGTGCCGATGCGCTGGTCGGAGTTGAAAGCCCTGCAGAAGGGTTGAGGTGAAAACATCTCGTTGGTGACGGGGTTATACCCCCATGCGCCGAAGCCATTTTCCCCCGGATAAGACTTGCGTTGTTTGCCAACGGCCGTTCTCTTGGCGCAAGAAATGGGAGCGCTGCTGGGATGAGGTGAAATACTGCTCCGAACGGTGCAGAAAAACCAAGGCGTCATGAATTGGAACGAAACCATCGCCGCGTGCCGGGATGCCCAGCCCGCCGAGGAAGTCGCATTGATCTGCGGTGATCAATTGAACGAGCACCACAGCTGGATTGCCGGCGGCCCCGTACCAACGCGGTTGTTCGTGATGATGGAAATCCGCACGGAAACAGATTATGCTCGGCACCACATCCAAAAGGTCGTGGCCTTTTTTGGCGCCATGCGGCTGTTCGCCCAACGCCTGCAAACGCTGGGACATCGCGTTCATTACATCGCATTGGATGCAGCGGAAAATGAGCAATCTTTCCCCGCCAACGTGCACCGCCTCGTCGAGCAGGTGGGCGCCCGCCGGTTTTGCTGGCAACAGCCGGATGAGTACCGCTTGGACGAAGCCCTGCAGGCGCTGGCTGCGGAATGTGAAGCGAGGGGCATGGAAACGGAATGCGCCGACACAGAGCATTTCTACACCGACCGAACGGAATTGGCCGATTTCTTCAAAGGCAAGAAGACGTACCGGCTGGAAAATTTTTACCGGGCGATGCGGGCCAAGCACAATGTGCTGATGGATGCCCTCGGAGAACCGGAAGGCGGGCAATGGAATTTCGATGCTAATAACCGCCAGAAGCTGCCCAAGGACCACGTGATTCCGCCGCCCAAATTGTACCACCGAGATGTAGCCGCACTCCAAGCGATGCTCGCGGCCGCTGGCGTTCAAACGACCGGTCAGCTGGATACGGCCTCTTGGGGTTGGCCGTTGACACGAGAGGAAGGATTGAACTTACTCGATTATTTCGTCGACGTGTTGTTGCCGCATTTTGGGGATTACCAAGATGCCCTGACGCCCGACAGCTGGAGCGTGTACCACAGCCGCCTGAGTTTTGCCATGAACACCAAACTGCTCAGTCCCGATGAGGTGAACCGGGCAGTGGAACAGGCTTGGCGCGCCGATCCCGATCGTGTCAGTATCTCTCAAGCGGAAGGATTCATTCGGCAGATCCTCGGATGGCGGGAGTACATGCGCGGCGTCTATTGGGCGCACATGCCTGAATACGCCGAGCTCAATTTCTTCGAGCACACCCGGCCATTGCCGAATTGGTTCTGGACAGGAGAGACGAAGATGGCGTGCCTCTCGCACGCGGTCAGACAAACCATGGAGCATGCGTATGCGCACCACATTCAACGCCTGATGGTCACCGGCAACTTCGCTTTGCTGGCTGGCATCGATCCCGACGAGGTCGATGGCTGGTACCTCGGGGTGTACATCGATGCGCTCGAATGGGTGGAAATCACGAATACCCGGGGCATGAGCCAGTTTGCCGACGGCGGCATCGTGGGCTCCAAGCCGTACGTGAGTAGCGCCCAGTACATCAAGAAGATGGGGCCGTACTGCAAAGGCTGCCATTACAAAGCCGATGCCAAGACTGGCGAGGAGGCCTGCCCGTTCAATGGGCTTTACTGGCATTTCCACGTGCGCAACCGCGCCAAGCTCGAACGCAATCCGCGCATTGGTATGGCCTATCGCACGTGGGACAAGATGGCGCCAGAAAAGCAGCACGCACTGCTGGAAACCGCCGAAATGAATTTGAACCGAATTGAAGAATTGTGATGCGAGCACTGTATTGGTTTCGAGAAGACTTGCGGCTGGAAGACAATCCTGCCTTGACGGCGCTCTGTGCAGACGCGGACGAGGCGGTTTTTGCCTTTGTACTTCCAGCATCGGATCAATGGAGCCGGAGCCCCGAGCGCATGGGCGAACACCGCTGCCGTTTCATGGTAGAGAGCGTGATGGCCTTGGATGGCGCCCTGCGCGAGCAAGGCAACCAGCTGGTGGTGCTTCACGGCGATGAGGACGAAGCCGTGGTGGAAGCCGCACGGCAATGGAGCTGCCAGGCGGTGTATTCGCAGCGCTGCCACACGCACGAGGAGCAGATTGCCGCGCAGAAGGTGGCCAATGCGCTGCCCCATTACACCTTTGAAGGCGCCACCTTGGTGCATCCTGACGACTTGCCGTTCGACGTGGAGGATTTGCCTGAAATTTTCACGCGCTTTCGCAAAAAGGTGGAAAAAGGCGGACTGGTTGTCCGGGACCTCCAACCCGTTCCAGCGATCCCACCGCCGCCGAGCGAATTGCCCGACGAGCCGCTGGATCTCGACGTTCCGGAACGGATGGGTGGCTTGCCCAAGACCACGATGCACTTTGATGGCGGCGCAGAAGCCGGCATGAAACGCTTGCGGCATTATTTCTGGGGAACACGCGCGCTCAGTGAATACAAGAAGACCCGTAACGGCATGATGGGCTGGGATTACTCGAGCAAATTCAGTCCGTGGTTGGCCTGGGGATGCCTGAGTCCGCGTACGGTATACCACGCGGTGTTGGATTATGAGGACGAGGTGGAGAGCAACGAGAGCACGTACTGGTTGATTTTTGAGTTGCTGTGGCGCGACTACTTCCGGTTCATTGCGATGCAGCATGGCGACCGCATCTGGCATGAAACCGGTCTGAAGGACGCTCCGCGCAATCCGGTCACCCACCACCCGTTGCAGTGGAAGGATTGGTGCACCGGCAACACGAAGAGTGCCTACGTCAACGCCAACATGCACGAATTGCGCCTAACGGGCTTCATGTCCAACCGCGGCCGGCAAAACGTCGCCTCCTACGCCATCCATGACATGGGGTTGGACTGGCGTGAATGCGCTGCGTGGTTTGAACGTTGGTTGATTGATTTTGATCCGTGCAGCAACACCGGCAATTGGCTCTACGTAGCCGGCATCGGGAACGATCCCCGTCCGCAACGCAAATTCGATGTGGATTGGCAAGCCGAACGGTACGATCCAGACGGGGTGTTCCAGCGCCATTGGAACCGACTTGGTGCGAAATTTCCGTGCGATCCAGACGCTGTGTTATGATGTACTGGAACGTCACGTACAACGACCCGAATCGCTGGAAGGCGGTCTACGAAGCGAGCGGTGGGCGGTTGCCATGGTGGCGTGGCGTGCGTGAAACCTTCGCAGGATTGCCCGTTGGCTCCCCCAAATTGGACCTGGTCCGCGTGGAGGGGATCAAGGAGTTGCAAGAATTGAGGGAGGACCTGTCCGAACGCACTGCCATCAATTTTTCGCGGACGTCAGCGGGATTGATTGCCTACACCAAAGTCAGATTGGAGGTCTACGCCATCCCCATGCGTTGGAATGAGCAATTGGTGTGTTCGCAGGAAGGGGCGGTGGTCGTGCAATTCCAACGCGGGGCTGAAACCGTTCAGTTGCACATGCAAGGCTCTGCGTCGGCTGTAGCAAACTTCCGAGCGTGGTTTGCGCGCGCGGCGCAGTGAATTCCACGTGCAGCGTTTACCTTCGTTGCATGAACGCTGCAGCTCCTGAAATCCGCTACATCAACCGCGAATTGAGTTGGCTTGCGTTCAACCACCGTGTCTTGCAAGAAGCCGAACGGGACGACAATCCCTTGGTGGAACGCGTGCGTTTCTTGGGCATTTTCTCGAACAACATGGACGAGTTTTTCCGCGTTCGGGTGGCGAACCTACAGCGCGCCTTGTTGGTCGATGAAAAGTCAACCACCACGCTGGGCTTTGGTGTACGTGAAACATTGAGCCAAGTGGGCCAGCGCGTCTTGGAGTTGCAAAGCCAATACAACGAAACCTACGGGACTGTGTTGGATGCGATGCGCGAAGCCAAGATCCGCATCTTAAACGAGGAGGAGTACTCCGATGCGCAACGGGAGTTTGCCACGAACTACTTCAAGCAACGCATCCGCGCGCACTTGGTACCCATCATGATCAGCGAGGAGCGGCCCTTCCCGGATTTGAAGGACGGGGTTGTTTACTTCGTCGTCGCTTTGACAGTGGACGGTTCGCGCGGACTGGAGACCCAGTATGCCTTGATTCAGCTTCCGCAACATTTGCCGCGGTTTGTCATTTTGCCCTCGGCAGAGGATGGGCACAACGTCACGTTCATCGACGACATTATTCGGAATGAACTCGGCCGCGTGTTCAGCTTGTTCCGACCAGTGGAGGTGGTGGCACACACCATCAAGGTGACACGTGATGCGGAAATCGACATGGACGATGACTTGGCAACCTCGTTGATGGACAAGATGTCCGCTGGCATTGCTGCTCGCAAAAAGGGAGATTTCGTGCGTGTGATTCACGACCGTGCTATGCCGGAAGCCATGTTGGAAGTGGTCAAACGCAAATTGGAATTGGGAGCTTCCGACAACATCATTGCCGGCAGCCGCTACCACAACCGCAAGGACCTCATCAGCTTTCCTGATTTCGGACGGGAGGATGCCGTTTTCCAGCGCAGAAAGCGCATTCAGCATCCCCTATTAAAAAGTAAGAGCAGCCTGATTCAACAGGTGCTGCGTAAGGACATTCTGCTGAATTACCCCTACCATGATTTCGGGCATGTGGTGGATTTGATGTGCGAAGCAGCGATCGACCCGGCGGTCGAATCTATTCACATTAACCTCTACCGTGTTGCCTACAATTCGCGTATCATCAATGCCCTCGTCAACGCAGCACACAACGGCAAGAAGGTCGTGGCAGTCATTGAATTGTATGCGCGGTTTGACGAGAAGAACAACATCCGCGTGTCGAACGTCCTGCAGGAAGCCGGCATTCAGGTGGGATTTGGGGTTACAGGCTTGAAGGTGCATTCCAAGCTGTTTTTGATCACCCGCCGTCAAGGTGTCACCACCAACCGTGTGGCGTACATCGGCACCGGCAACTTCCACGAGCAACGGGCCAAGGTGTTCTGCGACTTCGGATACCTCACTTCCGACGCGGGCATCACCCAGGAAGTGGCGGACCTCTTCAGTTTTTTCGCCCACAACTACGAGCGTCCTCGGTTCAAGCATTTGGTTGTGAGCCCGTACACGACGCGCACGCGCTTTGCGCAACTGGTTCGGCAGGAAATCGAGCACGTCAAAGCCGGACGAAAAGGCCGAATCATCCTGAAGCTCAACAACCTCGTGGATGCGGCCATGATAGAATTGCTCTATGGGGCCAGCCAAGCGGGGGTAAAGGTCGATTTGATAGTCCGCGGCATCTGCTCGCTGAAGCCCGGGGTGGAAGGATTGAGTGAAAACATCCGCGCGCGCAGCATCGTTGGCCGCGACCTCGAACATGGCCGCGTGCTCTACTTTGCCAACGATGGCGATCCGCTTTACTTCCTCAGTTCTGCGGATTGGATGGGCCGCAACCTCGATCGCCGTGTAGAAGTGAGTGTCCCCATTCGCGACCCGCAATTGCAGGCCCAGGTTGGCGCCATGTTGGAATTGCAGTTGAAGGACAACGTACGCGCCCGTAAATTGGACGTTCAACTCCGAAATAAATTCGTCGCCGGTCGCTCCAAGCGCGTCAAGCTCGACTGCCAACAGGCGCTGTACGAACGGTACTTGAACCAGAACGACACGTGAACATGGTCGATTCGAAGTCATCCCACAGGAAGCGTTACGCCGCTATTGACGTCGGTTCCAACGCCGTCCGATTGCTCATCAAGGAGCTGGATTGGTCGGCGGAAAAGGTCGCGCAAGAAGAAGTGGTCGCTTACTACCGGGTGCCACTTCGTTTGGGGGCGAAGGTGTTCAATTCCGGTCAGCTATCCGAAGCGGCCATGGAGGACCTTGGGCAGGTGATGAAGGCGTTCAAGCTGCTGATGGACGTGCAGGGTGCGGTCCGATTCCGGGCATGCGCCACCAGTGC
>CALKYI010000155.1 GCA_938003665.1 uncultured Flavobacteriales bacterium | reverse complement strand
TCGTTCAAATGGACATCAGCACGGTTTCCCGTGTGGCCAATAGCAAGTACGTGCAGACCCCGTATGGCACCTTCTTACTGAAGTCCTTTTTCAGTGAAAGCCTGACAACAGAAACGGGTGAAGAAGTGAGCTCTCGCGAGGTCAAGAAAATCCTACAGGAAGCGATTGAAGGGGAAGACAAGCGCAAGCCCCTAAGCGATGAAAAGCTCGGGCAGGTCTTGAATGCCAAAGGCTACAACATCGCCCGCCGCACCGTGGCGAAATACCGCGAGCAGCTCGGAATTCCCGTGGCGCGCTTGCGCAAAGAACTCAGCTGATGTGGGCCAAGTGGATTTCCGGGGTGTTTCACCCGTTGGTGATGCCATTGGCCACCTTGGTCCTGGTGTTTGCCTTGGATCCGTACCTGCAAGCGTTGCCGGAGGTGTTCATGTACATGGGGGTCGTCGTGCTCGTGAACACGTTGGCCCCGGCCGTGTCGATTTGGGTGTTGCACCGCAGAGGTTATTTGAGTGATTTGGACATCCGAAACCGAAAGGAGCGCGCGCTCCCATTCATCATCGTCCTGGCTTATTTCATCATGACGTACGCCCTGCTCGTGCTGAGTCCGGCGTTGTACATCCCGTTGGTGTACCTCGATATGTGGATGGGCCTCATGGCATCGATTGGCATTGCCCTTCTCATTACCCGCTGGTTCAAAATCAGCATGCACATGCTGGCCCAGGGCGGCGTCCTAGGTACCGTCATGGCGGTGCAGGCCATTCAGTTGGTGCCCGCGTGGACGTTGAACGCCGTGTTGGTGTTCATCGCGGGTTGGGTTGGGTTTGCTCGGATCCACATGGGTGTGCACCGACACATCGAGGTGTACACGGGGTACCTACTCGGTTTCACCGTGTGTTTTTGCGCTGTGGTGCTCGGTCTCGGGGGGTGACCTAAATGGGTTCTAGGCACCTAAGGCCTGTTGCCAATTCCAAGCGTCGCGCAGTGCTTCTTCCAAGCTGCATTCACACGACCAGCCCAATTCACGCTGAGCCTTGCTGGCATCCGCGAAAATGGCCGTGACGTCGCCGGCGCGGCGCGGACCCATCTGGTGCGGCACCGGGACGCCCGTGGCGCGCTCAAATGCCTGAATGACCTCGAGCACGCTGTTGCCTTGACCAGTGCCCAGGTTAAAGGGTTCGCAGGCGGTGTCCTGTTTGCTGAGCCAATCCAGCGCTGCAACGTGTGCTTTGGCCAAGTCCGTCACGTGGATGTAGTCCCGGATGCAGGTGCCGTCGGGTGTGGGGTAATCATCTCCGAATACCGTCAACGGATCCCGCAACTTGGCGACCGCTTGAGTCAGGTAGGGAACGAGGTTGTTGGGGTGGCCCAATGGTAGTTCGCCAATGCGACTGGTAGGGTGGGCGCCGATGGGGTTGAAGTAGCGCAAAAGCGCCGCTTTGAGGGGGTAGCCGCTGGCTGCAAAGTCTGTGATGATCCGCTCGCACGCTTGCTTGGTATAACCGTAAGGTGACTCGGCGCTTTGCATGGGGGCGCTTTCGTCTACCGGGATGGACTCCGGTTGGCCGTAGACAGTGCAGCTGCTCGAAAAGACCACATCCGTCGTGCCGTGTTGTTCTGCTGCTTCGAGGATGTTGACGGTGCTGGCGATGTTGTTCGCATAGTACTTGAGCGGCAGTTGCGTGCTCTCACCAACGGCCTTGAAGGCGGCAAAGTGAATGATGCCGTCAATGGATCCACCTTCTGCGATGCGTTCAAACGCCGCAAGCAAGGCGGTCCGGTCGGCACAATCCACCTCCGCTACCTCGGGCTCAAATCCCAAAATGGCGTGCAGCCCGACGAGGACTTCTTTTGTGGAATTCGAAAAATTATCCAGGATGACCGGCGCGTATCCGGCATTCACGAGCTCCACTACGGTGTGTGAGCCAATGTACCCTGCTCCTCCGGTCACGATTACGCGCTTTTTCATGTGCGATAAAATTAAGGACTCCAACCGGAACCTTTTGACTGCAGTTCGCGTAAGTAGCGGCATGTCCATTCCCATGAACAAACGGCTCTTGCATCAAATGCAAGGCAACAGTCAACTGGCGCAGTACATTCTGTGCCGATTCCAGGAAAATTACCCCATGTTGTTGCAGTTGTTTGCACAGGCCTGGACCCAGGGCGATGCTTCGGCTTTGCACGCCATTGGAGCGCGTATGACGTCGCATCTGCGGGTGGTAGGATTGGATGACGATGTGGCTGCGCTCCAGCAATTGCTGGACAAAAAGGGTGCGGGTTCGATTTTGCAAGAGCACGAGGCTTGGCGGCAACTTCAGTTCGAAGCGCTCTGTCCACAGGGTTAACATTACCGTTTATTTCATTTATCCCATGGACGTTATTTTTGTTTCATGGGGTCAGATTGGACAGCGCAGGACCAACGCGCATTTTCAGAGCGAGGCTGGTCACTGGAGGAAGCTGAAGCCCAATCGCATAAGTTGCAAGTCTCTGGCCCTGCAGTGGCCGTTGACCGCCCTTGTACAGCAGGGGACGGCATTCACGTTTTAACATTAGACGAACGACTCGAGGCCATCGACGCCGGGACCGCGGTATTGGCGGAACCGACATCTTGCACCCGTTTTGTTCCCGCATCCGGTGCGGCTTCACGGATGTTTGCTGCATTGCGCGGTGCGCTGGATGGCGCAACAGAAGCGACGCTCCAAGCGCAGGCGCAGGATTTTCCATTTTGGAGTGCTTGCCAACAGGAGGCGTTGGAAGCGCTACCCTGGGCAGAGCGTGCGGCACAAGCGCGCACTTGGATTCTGGACCCTGAAACCGGTTGGAGCCACCTGCCTAAAGGACTCATTCCGTTCCATCGGTATGCCGACGGCAAGAGCCGGTGTTCGTTTGAGGAACACGTCGCAGAATGGAATTTACTCGCGGGCAATGCCCCCTTGCATTTTACCGTCCCTGAGCGCTTCACTGCGCGCATCCAATCCATGTGGAGTGAAACCGACGCAGCAATCACAACTTCGGTGCAATCGGCTTCCACCGATGCGTTAGCCTGGGACCTCGATGCAAACGCACTCGCTCGGCATGAAGATGGCTCTTTGTTGTTTCGACCCGGAGGTCACGGGGCGTTGCTCAAGAATTTGGCGGCCATCCCAACGCCATTTGTGTTGATTCGGAACATCGACAACGTTGTTCCAGAGCGACGCATGGCCGAGCGGAATGAAGAGCAGACGGTGTTACTCGGTCGATGTGCGACGCGGGTTGAGGAGCGGGACAGCTTGCTCAACCGCTCAGACCTGGGTTCGGCAACATGGATGGAGGATGCGACGGCATGGTTGCTTGCGTTTGATGCCAACGCGAGCGCGGTTCCAGACACAGATGGACTTGTAGCGTTGCTCGATCGACCCGTGCGCGTGGCAGGAATGGTCTTGAATGAAGGCGCCCCCGGTGGCGGGCCGTTTTGGATTCGACAAGCAAATGGCCGCATGGTGCCAAGCATTGTGGAAAGCGCAGAATTGCCCGAAGGCGAACTGAGCGGCGGCACCCACTTCAATCCGGTCGACTTGGTTTGCAACGTTCAGCGAGCGGATGGTTCCCGTTACGATGTCCTCCAATTTGCGGACCATCACCGGTTCTTCACTGGTCAAAAGGACTGGAATGGCAAGTCCATTCGCATCTTCGAGCGCCCGGGATTGTGGAACGGAGGGATGGACAACTGGCTCACCGAATTTGTCGAGGTGCCTGCTACAACCTTCGCGCCAGTGAAGACAGTCTTCGACTTGCTGGACCCGGTCCGGCGCGGATGATCGAAATACTGGGGCATGAAAAAGGCCGCCCGAAGGCGGCCCTTTTTGAACACAAAACGAAGACTAATTGATTACTGCTTCATCAACGTTTGGTTATATACTCGGTTGTCGTTGATGATGCGCAAGGCATAAGCACCGGGGTGCAAGTTGTATGCAGGGTTGAGGTTTACGTTTTGACCCTCGATTGGGTTCTGACGGATTTCGCGGTGGAGTAAGTTGCCTGACAAGTCAGTCAACATCACAATCGTTTCACCTTTAAACTCACGCTTGAACGTAACGGTCACTTGGTCAACGAATGGGTTTGGGTACACAACGAAGTTGCTCTGGAATTCAGTCGCACGGTCCTCGATGATGTTATCACCGTAAGGGTTGCGAGCATCCAAGGCTGACTCAGGGCGTTCGATCACGCGGCGCATACCGATGGCCGTAGTGATGTTGCCGTCGAGTTTCCATCCGTTCAAGTGCAACGAATTGTCAGATGCTTGACCGTATTGACCTTCCAAAACCAAGTTGGTTTCCATGGCACGGATCTTCAAGAAGTACTTCATGCCAGCATCAACTTTCGTTTGCAACTTGAAGGTTACAACGCCGTCAAATCCTTCGCGGATGTCGAGTTTATGGCCTTCGAGTTCGCGTCCACGGCTGTCTTCGATCACCGCAGAAATGCGACCATCTGAACCGGTTTGCTTGACGATGACGTACACCTTTTCGACAACACCTTGCTCACATGCAGTGAACGATTGGGTAACAACATCCAAGTGGTTCAACAACAACACCTGGTTGCCGCGAGCTTCCTTGGCCACGCAATCGTGATCGAGGTTGTCAAAAGGACCTGCTGTAGAAGCTAAGTTGGCAGTCTGCGCTTGGGCAGAAACAGCGCCGATCAAGAGAGCAGCGGCTGCGAGGATGTAAAACTTTTGAAGTTTCATGATATAGAGGTATTTGAATTTCGAGAATTGAGTTTCGAATTCCTCTTACGTCATGACTTCAATAAAGGTTTCAAAAAAAAATGAGTCGAGTAATTAAAGGGTTGTATATCAGCCCTTTAAAAACCCAATTCAATCGTGATGTTCGGATCGATAAAGTCCTCGTCGCGGTCGTTTGAGCACACAATCAACGTCGCTTCTCCACGCACGGTCTGAAGGCTTTCACGGTACCATGCTATGCCGGCTGCGTCGAGGTTGGCACACGGCTCATCCAATACGATAAGTCCCGATTGGGCCGCCAGCGCAAGGGCCAATTTCACCCGCTGTTGCATGCCGGAACTCAAATCCCGGTAGGCTTTGTCCATGTGCTTGGCCAATCCAGCCTGGTTCAGTAAATCCGAGGCAACGGAAGGGGACAACCATGGCTGAAATTGACCCTGAAAGGCAATGAGCTCGGCGATGGTCAGCTGAGGATGCAATGCCGTTACGGGGCTTACGCGTTGGCTGCGCAGGCACAGGTCCTCCGCTTCCATTGCTTGCTTTTCGAGTAGCCAAGTGACTTGCCCTTCGGCCGGGGTGAGTTCCCCTGCCAAGATGCGCCCCAAAGTGGATTTGCCGCTTCCGTTTGTGCCTCGGATCAGGCATTCGCTGCCTGCGGGCACATGGGCCGTCACAGGATGAAATACAGGCCGTGATTTGAAAGTATGGGAGACGCTTTGCAGTTCTACTGCAATGCCCGTGCTGTTCGAATCTGTGGCAGTTGCCATCAGAATGGCCCGCGGATGATGCCTTTGTCAGAGGCTTGGATGAACGCGAGGATGGTGTCCTTTTCTTTGGATTGCGGCAGTTCCGTCTCAGCCACGCGGATGGCTTGTGACAGGTTGGTGTTTTGCACGTAGAGCGTTCGGTAGATGTCTTCGATGCTCATGACCTGGTCGTTGTCAAAACCACGTCTGCGCAATCCGATGCTGTTGACGCCAATGAAGGACAGGGGCTCGCGCGCTGCCTTGATGAAGGGAGGGATGTTTTTTCGCACCAACGATCCACCCGCGACAAAAGCATGTTGACCAATGGTGACGAATTGCTGAACGCCTACCATGCCTTCAATGATGGCCCAATCTTCGATGGTCACGTGTCCAGCAATGTTGCCGGAGTTGGCGATGATGACGTGGTCGCCGATGCACACGTCGTGGGCGAGGTGGCAGTAGGCCATCAATAAGCAGTCCGACCCCACCTTCGTGACCATTCGGTCGGTGGTTCCCCGATTGATGGTGACGCATTCACGGATGACGGTTCGGTCGCCAATCTGAACGGTGGATGCTTCTCCGTCGAACTTCAAATCTTGAGGCACTGCACCAACGACGGCCCCGGAAAACACCTTGCACGCATCTCCGATGGTGGTGTTGCTGTGAATGACAGCGTGGGGACCGACCCAACAGTTGGCTCCGATGACGACGTTGCCTTCAATGAAAGCGAACGGTTCAATGACCGTGCCTTCACCGATGGTCGCATCGGGCGAGACATACGCTTGGGGAGAAATGTGTGCAGCTGTGGAGCTCATGACGCAACGGTTTGAATGGGCCTTACCGGTCCTTAACGATTTGGGCCAGCATTTCGGCTTCCGATACGAGGTTGCCCTGCACGTAGCCACGACCGCGCATGTTCACGAGTCCTCTGCGAATGGGGGACATCAGTTCAAGGTGAAATACGATGGTGTCACCCGGAATGACCTTTTGCTTGAACTTCACGTTGTCAATCTTCATGAAGTACGTGGTGTAATTTTCCGGGTCATCGACGGTTTGCAACGCAAAAATCCCACCAACCTGCGCCATGGCTTCTACCTGCAACACACCCGGCATGACGGGATTGCCCGGGAAATGTCCTTGGAAGAACGGCTCATTGACCGTGACGTTTTTGCATCCCACGATGCTTGTGTCGTCCACTTCAAGGATTTTGTCGACCAGAAGGAAGGGGTACCGGTGCGGCAGCATTCCAGCAATCTGGTTGATGTCGAAGAGGGAGGGACGGTTGGTGTCCAAATTGGGTTTTCCGAGTTCTTCTTTCATCTTTTTCTTCAAGATTTTGGCAAACGACACGTTGCCGGCGTGTCCTGGACGGGCAGCCAGGATGTGGGCTTGAATGAACTTACCTGTGAGGGCCAAATCGCCCATGATGTCCAAAAGCTTGTGGCGAGCAGGCTCGTTTTGGTAGCGCAGGGGAGAGGTATTCAAGACACCCGGAACGTCCGCTTGCGCATGCAGGCTTTGCTTGCCTAACAAATCAGCAATCTCTTGCAGCTCAGCATCGGAATACGGTCGTTCGATGAGAACCACCGCATTGTTCAGGTCTCCGCCTTTGATCAAGTCGGCTTGGGCCAATGCCTTGACTTCTTTCAAGAAGACAAACGTGCGGCATTTGGCGATGTCCTCCTTGAAATCCTGGAGCTTGGACATGCTCGCGTGTTGTGTGCCGAGCACCGGGCTGCGGTAGTCGACCATGACCGTGAGCCGGAATTCGTCATTTGGCTCGGGGACGGCGAGCATTTCAACGCCCTTTTCTTTGTCTTCAAAGGCGATGTTTCGACGCAGCTTGTAGTAAACGCGCGGTGCTTCTTGCTCCTTGTATCCAACGCGCTCGAAGGCATCAACAAAGTCTTGCGCGCTGCCATCCATGATGGGAATTTCAGGACCCGTAAGTTGGATGAGTGCATTGTCCACTTCACAACCGTACAGGGCAGCCAGAATGTGTTCGGTTGTGTACACTTGGGCACCGTTCTGTTCGAGTGTTGTTCCGCGTTGTGTTCCGACCACGAGGTCCGCATCGGCATTGATGATGGGTTGTTCCGGCAGGTCAATCCGTTGGAATTTATAGCCGTGGTTTTCGGGAGCGGGCAAGACCGTCATGACCGTGGTTTCGCCCGTGTGAAGGCCGATTCCAGAGAATTCAACAGGCTTGTTTAAGGTGCGTTGCTGTACGGTGTTGGCCATTCGCCTCAGCTCAGTTTTTGTTCCAGTGCATCAATGCGGTCCAAAACTAAGGCGCGAATCAATTTCCGCAATGCAATTTGTTGAGATTGGTAGGCTTTAATCGGCTGAGCGGGTGTGCCTTGCCAGACGCCGTTTGGCTCGGCGATACTTTTGGTCACTCCGGATTGCGCCGCAATTTTTACGCCGTCTGCGACCGTGATGTGGCCGGCAAAACCGACTTGTCCGCCCACCATGCAATTCGCTCCGATGGTGGTACTCCCTGCCACCCCGGTTTGAGCAGCGATGACGGTGTTTGCACCGATTTTCACGTTGTGGGCAATCTGGATTTGGTTGTCGAGTTTGACACCGTCTTCAATCACCGTCGACCCGAGCGTAGCGCGGTCAATGGTTGTGGCGGCGCCGATTTCACAACCGTTACCGATGGTGACATTGCCGGTTTGAGGCACTTTGTCGTACTGGCCTGAGTCGTTGGGTGCAAACCCGAATCCATCCGAACCGATGACGGCTCCCGACTGGATGATGCAATCGCTGCCGACGGTGCAATGATCGAGGATGGAGGCCTGGCGATGAAGGGTAGTATTGGCCCCGATCTGGACCCCTCGCCCAATGCTCACGTGGCTGTGGATCTGGCATCCAGCGGCAATTTTGGCGCCAGCTTCCACCACGACAAAAGGTCCGACGTAACAGCCTTCAGCGATTTCAGCAGAGGGGTCGACGTGGGCCTTGGAAGATATTCCTGCGGGATAAGCCTGGGAAGCGGCTGCCCATTGCAACACCCCGGCAAAAGCGGTGTAGGGGTCTTGGACCCGGATGAGGGCCAATTGTTTTGGAAGTTCTTGGGATGGAGCAAAGTGTTCTGACACCAATGCAGCGCTTGCTCGGGTGGTGTAGATGAAACCCTCGTATTCCATGTTCGCCAGAAACGTCAGGCTTCCTTCCCCTGCATCTTCAATCTTCGCAATCTGATTGAGGGTCACATCGGTGGGTCCTTCAATGGTTCCTCCGATGCGATCGGCCAAAACTTTGGCGGTTACTTCCATGGTGTAAAATTAGGGCAAGTGGTCAAGTTTCCGTGCGCTCAGATGATGCGGAGCGCCGCGGTCCAACTGGCAACGAACGCGTCGTACGTCAGCAATTGATTCCATTCTGCTTGGCCAATTCCCGTGAGTCTAATCTCTTGAACGCCTTGCGCGTCGTTTTTCTTGTCTTTTTCCATGAAGGCCCACAAGGTTCGTACATCCGCGGCTTGAATTGCCGTCTGAACTTGCTCTCCAGCAGAAGCAGCAAGCCATTGGCCAATGCGCTGAGCAGCGTCGATCAGCTCGTCTTTGACGGTTGTGTTTTGGGATTGTGAGGCACTCCAATGCAAGGAAAACACCATGCCGATACCGACAGCAGTGCCGTGGGGTAGGTCTTCCCCGAGTGCTGCAGCAGCGCTCTCCAAAGCATGTGCGACGGTGTGACCAAAATTTAAAGTCTTGCGCCTGCCGGATTC
>CALKYI010000154.1 GCA_938003665.1 uncultured Flavobacteriales bacterium | reverse complement strand
GTGAAGCAAGCGGGCTACTACGTGATCAGCTTTACCAACATGCCCTCCGTGCTGGTGGAGTTGGGATTCTTGACGAATCCAGAGGAAGAAGATTTCCTCAACTCCCAAAACGGCAAGGAACTCATGGCCAGCGCGCTGCTACGTGCCTTCCGAACGTACAAAGAGAAACACCACCCCGGCCCTTCCGCTCGACAACCACAGCCAACACCGCAGCCCGCGCCGGAGGAGCAACCCGAGCCGGTAGCGACGCCCGCAAGCGCTAACGCACCGCTGACTTCACCCACTTACCGCATCCAAATTTTGGCGTCTCAAGACCCCTTATCCACAGACGATTCACGGCTTGCCGATGTGGGACCGGTGGTTGAGTATATTCGTAACGGTCTTTACAAATACGCGGTGGGATCGTTTGACTCCTCGGTGGAAGCCAGTCTGCAGAAATCCAAAATCCAGCAACAGGGATTTCCGGATGCGTTTGTCGTCAAGTTTGAGGGCACGACGTGGGAAGAGCAAGGCGTTAAACCCCTCCGCAAAAATTGATTCACGTGACAGGAGTATCCAAAGAATTCAGGATCGGGGCATTGGTCATTGCAGGGCTGATCTTGCTGGTGCTGGGCGTGAATTACCTCAAGGGATTCAACCCGTTCTCGCCTTCCAACACCTACTACGCCCATTACGAGAAAATCGATGGGCTCGCAGTATCGAACCCCGTTCTCGTGAATGGTTTCAAGGTGGGACAAGTCACCCAAGTACAATTTGCCGCGGAAGGAGACGGCTCGCTCATCGTGGGCTTTGACATTGAAGAATCGGCCTTGCAGCTTACCAAAGACGCCAAGGCCAAAATCATCTCGAGCGACCTTTTCGGCACAAAAGCCATCGACCTCATCGCAGGATCAAGTGGTGAAGCTGCCCAACCGGGCGACACCCTCATGAGTGATTTGGAAGTGGGGCTGGCGGATGCGGTGCGCATCGAGTTGATTCCGCTCAAGAACAAAACCGACCAGCTCATCGACGGGGTAGATGACATCCTCGAAAACCTCAAAGCGGTATTTGAGGCGGATGCCACTTTGGGCCTGCCGACCGCCTTCGAAAGCATTCAGCGGACCGTTGAAAGCCTCGAGCAGACTTCGTTGAAATTGGACGCCATGGTCGCTGAGAACCGTTCGACCTTGAAGAGCATTTTCTCCAACGTCGATCAGATCACCGACAACCTCAAGAACCACAACGACGACCTCGCCAACGTGATGGAGAATTTCTCCGACATCTCGGACTCGCTCGCGGCTTCGAATTTCGCAGAGACCATCCAACGCGCCAACTCAGCGCTCACGCAGGTCGACGAAATCACCCGCAAGATCAACGCAGGCGAAGGCTCTTTGGGGCAATTGGTGAACAGCGACTCCTTGCACAATGGCCTGGTCGCCACCAACCAAGAGTTGCAATACCTCATCAACGACCTGTACCTGAACCCTTGGCGCTACGTGCGGGTCTCCGTATTTGGCAAGAAGCAAGAAAAGGCCCTCTCCGAGAAGGAACTCCGCAAGCTGCGCAAGATCATCGACGAAGAAATCGAAAAGCGATCCGCTGAAGAACAATAAATCCCGGCACCATGATCAGTCAATTGCTCTTCCTCCTGCTCTTGTCCACGGGCATCTTCTTCTTCGCTCGCCGCATTGGCGTCATCCGACGCAACATCAAATCCGGCCGCGAATGGGACGGTTCCGACCGTACAGCGGAACGCTGGGCCACCATGGCACGGGTGGCGCTTGGTCAAGGCAAAATGACCACCCGCCCCGTAGCGGGATTCATGCACATCCTCATCTATGCGGGGTTTGTCATCATCAACATCGAGATCCTCGAAATCCTGATTGACGGCCTGTTCGGCACGCACCGGGTGTTTGCTTTCCTGGGTCCGCTGTACAATTTTCTGATCGCCTCGTTCGAGTGGCTGGCTGCAGGCGTCATTCTCGCATGCGTCGTGTTTTTCGTCCGCCGCAATGGCATGGCCATTGCCCGCCTCGCATCGAACGATTTGAAGGGCTGGCCGTCGCTCGATGCCAACATCATTTTGGTCGTCGAGGTGTTGCTCATGTTTGCCTTCTTGAGCATGAACGCGGCAGACGCCATCGCCCAATCGCGTGGCCTTGAGCATTACGTTACGGCGGGGTCGTTTCCGGTGAGTTCTTGGCTGATACCCTTGTACAGAGGGTTGTCGGATGCAGGCGTCGTGGCGGTGGAACGCGGCATGTGGTGGTTCCACATCGCTGGGGTTTTGGCGTTCCTTGTGTACGTTCCCTATTCCAAGCATTTTCACATCATCCTCGCCTTCCCCAATACCTACTACTCCAACTTGAACCCTTCTGGTCAGATGGACAACATGGCTGCGGTCAAAAAAGAGGTGGACCTGATGATGGACCCCAACGCCGACCCGTTTGCTGCGGCTCCTCCGTCAGATGAACCACCTGCACCTTTTGGGGTGAAGGACGCTCCGGATCTGACCTGGAAGCAGTTGCTCGAAGCCTACACGTGCACGGAATGCGGGCGCTGCACTTCCGAATGCCCGGCCAATCACACCGGCAAGTTGCTCAGCCCTCGCAAAATCATGATGTCCACCCGTGACCGCATCGAAGAAATCGGCCAACAGCGGGAGGCCAATGGCGGCAAATGGGAACCCGATGGAAAAACCCTGTTGGGCGATTGGATCACCGAGGAGGAACTCTGGGCGTGCACGAGTTGCCAAGCCTGCGTAGAAGCGTGCCCCATCAACATCAGTCCGATGGGCATCATTTTGGACATGCGGCGCAGCCTCATCATGGAGGACAGCAAATCGCCCGAGTCCATCACATCCATGTTCAACAACATCGAAAACAATGGCGCTCCGTGGGCATTCCCAGCGGGAAGTCGCGGCGATTGGACCCAAGAAGTTTAACCATGAGTTCATTCCACATCCCCACGATGGCCGAAATGACGGCCTCAGGTCAAACCCCCGATGTACTCTTCTGGGTGGGCTGTGCGGGCAGCTTTGATGACCGTGCCAAACGCATCACCAAGGCCATCGCGCGCATCCTCCACGCCTCCGAAACGTCGTTTGCCGTGCTCGGTCAGGAGGAATCCTGCACCGGTGATCCGGCCAAACGAGCCGGCAATGAGTTTCTCTACCAGATGCAGGCGGCCCAAAACATCGCCACACTGAACGGATACGGCATCAAGCGCATCATCACCGGTTGTCCCCACTGCTTCAATGCCCTCAAGAATGAGTACCCGGAATTGGGCGGCACGTACGAGGTGCTTCACCACACCCAGTTCATTCGTGAATTGATCGAAACCGGCAAATTGCGCATGAGCGGCGATGCGCCCTTCAAGGGACGGCGCATCACCTTCCACGATCCGTGTTACCTCGGGCGTTCCAACGGAGAATACCTGGCGCCGCGTGAGGTCATTGCCAAACTGGACGCCGAATTGCTCGAAATGCGTCGCTGCAAGCAGAACGCCATGTGCTGTGGTGCGGGCGGAGCCCAGATGTTTAAGGAAGCTGAGTCAGGCGACCGCGAGGTGAACCACGCACGCACCGACCAAGCCCTTGAGACCCAACCTGAAGTCATCGCAACCGGTTGCCCGTTTTGCAACACGATGATGACCGACGGAGTCAAAAACGCAGAACAAGAATCCAACGTCGTCGTCAAGGACATCGCTGAACTCATCGCTGAGGCAGCGGACCTGCTCGACGCACCGACCCCCTAATCATACCCTATGTTACTAGAAGGAAAAGTGGCGATCATCACGGGCGCATCCCGTGGCATTGGCAAGGCCATTGCACAAGAATTCGTCAGCCAAGGCGCAAAGGTGGCCTTTACCTACCGTTCATCGGAAGAGAAAGCACGTGCGCTCGAAGCTGAGCTCACCTCCAACGGCGGAACCGTTCGCGGATTCAAATCCGATGCAGCCGAAATGGACCAAGCGGAGGCCTTGGTCAAAGAAGTTGTCGAGGCCTTTGGCACCGTTGACATCGTCGTCAACAACGCCGGCATCACCGACGACACCCTGCTCATGCGCATGAACGAAGAGCAGTGGGACCGCGTCATCAGCGTCAACCTCAAATCCTGTTTCGCTTTGACCAAAGCCGTTATGCGCACCATGCTCAAGGCACGGGCAGGAAGCATCATCAACGTCAGTTCGGTGGTCGGTGTTCAAGGAAACACAGGCCAAGCCAATTATGCAGCATCCAAAGCGGGCATCTTGGGCTTCACCAAATCCGTTGCCCTCGAATTGGGTTCGCGCAACATCCGCTGCAACGCCATCGCTCCTGGTTTCATCGAAACCGAGATGACTGCGGCCTTGGACGAAGCCACCGTGCAAGGCTGGCGCGACGCCATTCCATTGAAGCGTGGCGGCCAGCCCGAAGACGTCGCTCAACTGTGCACCTTCCTCGCAAGTGACATGAGCTCGTACATCACGGGCCAAACCATTTGCATTGACGGTGGGATGATCACGGCTTAAGCCTTTGCCGGTCCATGCCCTTCCTCATTGACATTCCAAGGGATTGGATCATTGAAGCCGAAGCCTGGCAATGGGCAGCCGCCATCGGCATGGCCGGAGCCATCGCGCTCGGCCTCTACGGATGGAATTCCGCCATCAAGCGACGCTCCACAGGCCAAGGCCTTCCCACTTGGGGACGCTGGGCCATGGGCTTGATGCGGTTTTGCGCCTTGGGCATCATCGGATTTCTTCTGCTTGAACCGCTGATTCAGTCGGTGGCGTATGATGAGGAAAAACCCGTTGCCATCGTCCTCGTCGACGAGAGCGCGTCCATTTTGGCGCGCAACGACGCTGCTGAGGCCGACACCCTCAATGGGTGGACCGCTGATTTAATCCAAGACCTCAACGGCCGGGGATTGGAGGTGGAGTGCTATGGATTTGCCGGCGAACTGCGGCCAATCGTGGAAGCCGACTCGGCCTTCCATTGGGATGGCGCCCAGACCAACTTGAATGCAGCCATCCGCGCGCTCGCCCCGCGCATTGAAAACCGCAACGTGGCGGGAATCGTTCTGGCCTCCGACGGACTCATCAACCGCGGAGCCTCCCCCGTTTACGGCGTGCAATGGCCCAACCTGCCCGTTTGGACCGTCGGGCTCGGTGACACCGCTACGGTGCGCGATCGCTGGATCAACACCGTCAACCACAACGCCGTTGCCTACCTCGGCAATGCCTTTCCGGTACAAGCCTTTATCGAGTCCCAAGGCATGGACGGACAAGCCGGCAAACTGGAGGTCCTCCACAACGGCAGCGTAGTCGCCAGCGAAACGTGGCAAACCACCGGTACCACGGAACGCACCAAGCTCGAATTCATGCTCACGGCGGAAGCGACGGGCCTGCAGAAGTACACCCTGCGGGTGACCCCGACAGCAGGCGAATACGACACGAGCAACAACCAACGCACCATCTACATCGATGTGCTCGAAAGCCGGCGCGTCATCGCGTGCATCGGCGCAGCGGCCCACCCCGACCTCGGCGCCATCCGCATGGCACTCGAAGCGTTGGAATCCTACGAAATTCTCGCGTTCGATGTGGCATCACTGCGCAATCCAAACGCACTGACCGATGCGCTGAATGAAGCCGATGTGGTCATTGCCCACAACCTGTTTGGCAAGCGCTGGGGCGGCATGGAATGGACCAAGCTCCTCGCCATGAATGACCTTCCCGTGTGGTGGTTGGCTGCCGATGAACCCACGTGGGAGGCGCTGCAAAACGACAACGACTTGGGCGTGCAAATGACCGCCTCCGGCGATTTGACCCAGACCCACCAAGCCCGGTTGAACCCCGCCTTCTCCGCCTTGGAATGGCCTGACGGATTGGCCGAAGCCCTGCGGGAATGGCCACCCTTCTTGGGGCCGTTTGAACAGGTGACGTGGTCCCCAGCCTGGTCCACGCTCGCCTACCGCCAGTTCGGCGACGTCGAAACCAACGATGCGTTTTGGGGGATGCGGGGTACGGCCAGTGGCACCAAGCAAATCCTGAGCATTGGAGAAGGACTGTGGCGTTGGCGCATGCGCAACTTCGCCTTGAACCAAAGCCATGCGCAATTTGACACCTTCATTCAGCGCCAGGTTCAATTTTTGGCCGCAGAAGACGCGCGCAAACGATTGGTGGTACAAACCGAAAAGCGAATAGGCGCCGACCAGCGCGTGCAATTTTCAGGGCAAGCCTTTGATGCAGCATGGACGCCCATGCGCGACGCCACCATTGAGCTGAAGCTCACCGATGAGGCGGGGCAGGTTTTCACCCGCACCATGCTGCCTGCAACGCGCGGATTCGAGGCGGATTTTGGGCGCATGCCTCCCGGAACGTACCGATGGGAAGCCATGACCACGTTGGATGGCACCGCATTCGATAACTCGGGCATGGTCATCGTCGAAGATTCCCAAATCGAACGCACGCATGCCGCAGCAGACCTTGATGTTCTTGCTCAGGTATCGGACATCACCGGCGGTGCTTTCCTTGGCTATTGGAAGGATGCGGCGCCCGACGCAGCGGGAACCGCCATTGAAACGGCAGGCATTCCGGCCACCATACGCCACGAACAGACGCAGTTGCGGGATGCCATTGATTGGAGGATTTGGTTGGCTTTGGCCTTGGCGCTGCTCACGGTGGAGTGGATTGTGCGCCGCCGCAACCTCGGATATTAACGCCCTTTGGGTAGGGCACTCCATGGGGCTGATGTAATTTCACCGCATGGCACAACAACCCAACCCTAAACTGACCCGACGCCTGCTCATTCTCGCATTGGCCTTTGGTCCCGTTCTGATTTTGTGGGGATCCCTCACGGTCACCATCCCTTCCGGTCACGCCGGCCTGCTCTTCCACACCTTCGGAGACGGCATAGACCCCGAAGAACAGCCGATGAATTCCGGGTTCCACTTCAAAGCCCCCTGGAACAAGGTCTATGAATACGAGATCCGGCAGAAGGAACGCCAAGAAAAACTGGAAGTCCTCAGCTCCAACCTCCTGAAAATCGAAATGGACATGACCGTGTTCTACCAACCGGACTTGAAAAACTTGGGGCTGCTTGAAATCGAGCGTGGCAAGAACTACGAAGAAAAGGTGGTCGTACCCGCCATGCGTTCCGTTGCACGCGAGGTCATCGCCAAGTACCTGCCGGAGGAATTCAACACCACGCGCCGCGACGAGATCCAATCCGAAATCGACGAGCGCATGCGCGAAAAGCTCGGCGAAAACTACTTGCAGCTCAACGACGTATTGATCCGCAACATTCGCCTTCCGCGCAAGCTGGAAGAAGCCATCGAACGCAAGCTCCAGCAAGAGCAAGAGTCACTGGAATACGAATTCCGCCTGGACAAAGCCGCCAAAGAAGCCGAGCGTATGCGCATCGAAGCCGAAGGCATCCGCGATTACCAAGAAATCGTCTCACGCGGCATCAGCCAAGAGCTGCTCAAGTGGAAAGGCATCGAAGCGACCTCCGCACTCGCCAACAGCCAAAACACCAAAGTGGTCGTCATCGGTTCTGCCAAAGACGGTCTGCCTTTGATCTTGGGCGACAACTGAGCATCGCGCGAATTCATCGCATTTTCCGATAACAAAAAACCCCGCCGAGTGGCGGGGTTTTTACGTTGGTGAAGCTGATGCAATCAGGCTTCGACCCAAGTTCCTTTTTCCTTGGCCTGCGCAATCGCGGCCTTCAAGCCAATCTTATTGATCGTGCGCATGGCAGACGTCGAAACACGCAACGTGACGTACGATCCGTCTTCTGCGTCGTAGAAACGCTTCTTCTGCAAGTTGGGGTAGAATGTGCGCTTGGTACGACGCTTCGAGTGCGAAACGTTGTTTCCTACCATGACTTTCTTACCAGTGAGTTGACATACGCGGCTCATAGCTTAGCTTTTTTCGGACGGCAAAGAAACGAAAGAATCTCCTTGATTCCAACACAACCACCCAACTTAATGCGCGTGTCACGCGCGGGCCGTGCGAAGCAACCAAGCTAGGCACTCCAACACCGTGCGCTGAATGTTGCGGCCGCGGTGGCGGCCGAGTTTCAAGCACCGCGCCTCTGTCCCTTCTGGCGTGGCCAATGCAATCCAAATGGTGCCCACCGGTTTGTCGGGCGTGCCACCGCCTGGACCGGCGATGCCCGATGTAGCCAGTGCGTAAGTCGTACCCATGCGTTCCCGAGCGCCTCGCGCCATAGCTGTCACCACCGATTCACTCACGGCGCCATCTCGTTCAATGTCCGACGCATCCACGCCGAGGGCATGGATCTTGACGGCATTGGCATACGCCACCACGCTGCCCTCAAAGACGGCACTCGAACCCGCCACCGACGTCACGGCAGCCGCCATGGCGCCGCCGGTGCACGACTCCGCGGT
>CALKYI010000153.1 GCA_938003665.1 uncultured Flavobacteriales bacterium | reverse complement strand
GTACTTCATGACTTCTGCCCGGATAAATCCTTTCTGGAAATCGGTGTGGATGACCCCTGCAGCTTGAGGTGCAGTATAGCCACGGCGGAAGGTCCAAGCGCGGACCTCCTTCTCCCCCGCAGTGAAGTAGGTCTGGAGATCAAGAAGTGCGTATGCCTGACGAATGAGTTTTGCCACACCGGCCTCCTCCAATCCGAGGTCTTCAAGGAACATGGCCCGCTCTTCGTGGGTTTCCAATTCTGCGATGTCGGCTTCGATGGCGGCGCCGATGACCATGATGGATGCACCTTCTGCCTCCGCCGCCTTTTTGACGAGTTCGACATAGGCATTACCATTCACTACAGATCCCTCATCGACGTTGCAGACATAGAGTACGGGTTTGGATGTCAAGAGCTGCAATTCCTTCATCATCACGGCCTCGGAATCGTCCAATTCAACCGCACGGGCAGATTGACCTGATTCCAGGGCGGCGAGTACTTTTTCGTAAAAACCGTAGGATTTGGCGGCGTCCTTGTCTCCGGTTTGTGCGGCCTTCTTGATTTTGGTGGCACGAGCTTGAACCGTTTCGAGGTCTTTCAACTGCAGCTCCATGTCAATCACCTCTTTGTCTCGAATCGGGTCGACACTGCCGTCGACGTGAACCACATTGCCGTCGTCAAAACACCGCAACACATGCAGAATGGCGTCGGTCTCGCGGATGTTGCCAAGGAACTTGTTGCCGAGCCCCTCTCCTTTGCTGGCCCCTTTGACCAGTCCAGCGATATCCACAATCTCAACGGTGGTTGGTACCACATTCTGGGGCTTGACCAAGTCGGCTAATTTCTCAAGCCGTGGGTCAGGAACCGTAATCACGCCAACGTTGGGTTCGATGGTGCAAAACGGGAAATTCGCGCTCTGAGCCTTGGCGTTCGACAAGCAGTTGAACAGGGTGGATTTACCGACGTTGGGGAGTCCAACAATGCCGCATTTTAAAGCCATTGCAATCGATGTTTTTACAGAGTGACGAAGGTACGCAGAGCGGGACAATTGGTTTTCACACTTTCTCAACAATTCTCAGGGCATCCGTGGCATCTGCGGTAATTTTACGCACGATTTCAACCTCCTATATCGTTAGAACTTCATGGACAATCAGGACCTCAATCAACTGGCGACTCAAGTGCGTCGTGACATTGTACGTATGGTGCACGGTGCCTCATCAGGTCACCCGGGTGGGAGCTTGGGATGCGCAGACCTGTTGACGCTGCTCTATTTTGAAGTCATGGAGCTCAATCCAGATCAATTCGACATGAATGGTACGGATGAGGATTTATTCTTTTTGTCCAATGGGCATATCAGCCCGGTTTGGTATTCCGTATTGAGCCGCCGTGGGTATTTCCCTGTAGACGAACTCGCTACGTTCCGCAAGTTGAACACGCGGTTGCAAGGCCACCCTGCGACGGAAGAAGGATTGCCCGGGATTCGCATTGCCTCAGGGTCTTTGGGCCAAGGATTGAGTGCGGCGATTGGAGCGGCGCAAGTGAAGAAATTGAACGGTGAGTCCACGTGGGTCTTTTCGTTGCACGGGGACGGAGAATTGCAAGAAGGGCAGATCTGGGAAGCGGCGATGTATGCGCCACACCACGGAGTAGACAATCTGATCAGTTTTGTGGACTGCAATGGCCAGCAAATTGATGGTTCAACGGATGACGTCATGAACCTGGGGGATTTGGCCGGTAAGTGGGAGGCATTCGATTGGCATGTAGATACTTGTGAGGGCAGAGATTTTGATGGACTTCGAAACGCTATTAGGAAAGCGAAAGCCAATCGCGGGACGAGCCGACCAACGGTTGTGCTGATGAGAACTGAAATGGGCAAGGGTGTCGACTTCATGGAAGGCACCCATGAATGGCACGGAATTGCGCCCAACGATGCACAATTGGAAAGCGCCTTGGCGCAGCTGCAATCAAGCCACGCCGACTACTGATTCAAATCTTCATGCGTGCTGCGGTCGACATAGCGAGACGTCATGTGCTCACACGCCTGTGGTGTGGGCTGATGGTGTGCTTGCTTTTCGGTGTCGACTGCGCCTACGGTCAACGTCAAGAGGCTTCAGTAGACGCAGAAGCGAACACCCACATCCTATTTGTCTTCGATGCATCCAATAGCATGAATGCGTACTGGGAAGGCAAGCGGAAGATCGAGGTGGCTACCTCCCTCCTTTCTGAGTCGCTGGCTAGTTTGTACGGCATCCCCGGTTTGAAGTTGGGGCTCCGTGTCTACGGCCACCAAACCAAATTTGTCCAAGGCGAACAAGACTGCGATGACACGGAGTTGGTGGTGCCGCTGGCTGAGGGCAATAACTTGTTGATCCAAAAGGCCCTCGGTCGTATCCAAGCCCGCGGAACAACACCGATTGCACGATCCCTTGAGCGCACGGCGGAGGATTTCCCGGCTGAGGAAGCACGGAAGGTGATCGTTCTCATTACCGACGGAATCGAGGCGTGCGACGAAGACCCGTGTGCGGTTTCGCGGATGCTTCAGGAAGAGGGCATTGTTGTGAAACCATTCATCATCGGCATCGGATTGGAAGAGGAATACAAGGACACCTTTCGGTGTGTGGGCAATTTCTTTGACGCCGCCGACCCGGAGACATTCCAAGAGGTGTTGGACATCGTCATTGAGCAGGCGATGCTGGATACATCGTTTGAGGTGGATTTGATCGATGGCCAGGGAGAAGCCACAGTGACCAATGTGGCCACGAGCTTGTTCGATTCGAATTCCGGAGAACTGCTTGAACGCTTTGTTCATACGCTGGGTCCTTTCGGAGAAACCGACACCATCCCTGTGGATCCGGTGCCAACTTACCGAGTAGTGGTGCACACCATCCCTCCTCTCGAGCGCGATGGCGTGCGCTTTACACCGCGCAAACACAACCACGTTCGTTTCGAAAATGCTGGTCAAGGTTCCATCATACCGCAGTTTGCCCGCGGAGAACGCAATGCCTACGGTGACTTGCCCATTGCGATATACCGACCGGGAGAAGCGACACCGCTCGTCACATTGGCGCTCAATGAACGACTCAAAGTGCTATCTGGCGAATACGACGTATTCTTCCCGACCTATCCTCCGGTACGACTGGAGGGCATTCAAATCAAAGAAGGCCAAGAGGCCCCAGTCATCATTCCTCAGCCGGGCTACCTCCAATTGGATGCCGCCGCTGCGGGATACGGCACCATTCTCACCGATTCGGGTGAAGTGGTGTACAAGTGGGATGTTGGCACGCAAAACCCTTCTGGCAGGTACTTGCTGCAACCAGGGGATTATACGGTGGTCTACCGTTCTCGATCGGCGCGTTCCATGGCCTTTTCATTAACGAAACAAATCAATATCCGCTCCGGATTCACAACACATCTCTCACTCAATGGTTAATTCACGCTACATCGAAACCCTCACGTCGACGGAATCCAAGGATACTCGCAGCGGCTTTGGGGAAGGTCTTTTGCAAGCTGGCCAAGCCAACGATAACATTGTTGCGCTGTGCGCCGATTTAACGGGGTCCTTGAAGATGGGCGGGTTCAAGAACGCCTTCCCAGACCGGTTCTTCCAAGTGGGCATCGCAGAAGCCAACATGATGGGGGTCGCAGCCGGAATGACGATTGGAGGTAAGATTCCGTTTACGGGAACGTTTGCCAACTTCTCCACAGGAAGGGTGTACGATCAAATCCGACAGTCCATTGCCTACTCCGGCAAAAATGTCAAAATCTGCGCTTCCCACGCGGGATTGACATTGGGCGAAGACGGAGCAACGCACCAAATCCTCGAGGACATGGGCATGATGGCCATGTTGCCGCACATGACGGTTATTTGCACGGCCGATTTTGAGCAGACGCGACAAGCCACCCTCGCGGTAGCGAACCATGAAGGTCCGGTGTACTTGCGCTTTGGTCGTCCAAAGGTGCCTGTGTTCATGCGGGCGGATGCGCCTTTCGAAATTGGCAAGGCCCAGGTGTTGACCGAAGGAAACGATGTCACCATCGTCGCGACAGGTCACCTCGTCTGGGAAGCGCTCCTGGCGAGTCAAGCCTTGCTCGACCGAGGCATTCGCGCTGAAGTCATCAACGTTCATACCATCAAGCCCTTGGATGGCAAGACCATCCTTGATTCGGTCCAGCGTACGGGCTGTGTGGTTGTTGCCGAGGAACACCAACGGATAGGCGGCCTAGGCTCATTGGTTGCTCAGCTCTTGGCGGCGCATTGCCCTGCGCCGATGCGGCAAGTAGCGGTGGAGGATTCCTTTGGCGAAAGCGGCACGCCTGCTCAGTTGATGGAGAAGTACGGCCTGAACGCGAAGGCCATTGAGGCGCAGGTGGAAGACGTCATGCGAACGGCACCCGCTGCAGTCTAGACCAAGTTATTGCATCGCGCCCTCAACCATGTGTTGAGGCAAGGCAGCTAACTCCTTGTATATCGCCGTGCGGGTTTCCTCGGAGACTGGTGTATTGGGCAGGCGCACCAAATTTTCCATTTCATGGAAGTGGTTGAGGATGGCCTTGATGCCGGACGCCTCCCCTTCTAGCTCTATAATTCGTAACAAAGGCGCTAGAGCGTGGTGGGTGGATTGTGCGTCCTGAAAGTTGCCAAACGCCATTTGCCCCATCATTTCGCTGCATTCCTGCGGAAAGGCATTGGCAATGGTCGACATCGCACCGTCGATGCCCAAGGCCATCAGTGGAAGCATCATGACATCGCGACTGGTCAAGATGAAGAAATTGTCGGGCGTGTTGCGGATCAACTCCCCATTCAAGGCGACATCCCCCGTGGCCTCAATGATTCCGCAAATGTTGGGGTCCTTGGAGAGCTGCACCAGTGCATCGGATACGTCGGGAATGGACGATTCGTTGTGTTCAACGATGATGGGACGTGCAGAGGCCTGCGCCAAACTTCGGAAATGGCCCACGTATCCTGGTGCGGTCCGAGCGCGTGGCAAGGGTTCATGGCACAAAATGGCTGAACACGGAGTGCGCTCCGTAAAGGACACGATTTGACTCACGCAGGAACGCGTGTCTCCTCCGGGCAACCCACCAATGAGTGTCTTTTCCTTGTTGTTGATTTCCGCTACGAATTCCAGGCTGCGCAGGCATTCCTCAGGACTGAGCAATGCTGCCTCCGCGGCACTGCCATTGACGGCTATGAATTCAATGGGTGTGGACTTGATCTTTAACACCAACCGTTCGAGTGCGGGAAAATCAATTTCTCCGGCTGCATTGAACGGAGTGATTAAGTTCACTCCCATTCCAGAAAGTCGAAAGGCCTTGTTCATGTCAGTGGTGAATCTCCAATGAATTCAATGATTCGGTGGTTCCGTTGTTTCCACGAGTCTTTGGGCTGTGGCGGAATGAGAATGTCAAAATCTTGAGGCCGATTCGCAGAGAAATTGGCCACTTTCATCTTGGCCTTGGAAGCTGCGACAAAAAAGTCCAACGCGGTGGATTCGTCTGGGTCGAGATGAATGAGTACGTCATAGGGTTCGTTCTCGTGTGCCTCAACGTGTTTCACGGGTTTGTCATACCAATTGAGGTCTGAAGCGCAGAAAAAGTCCGACTCGAGTTTGCGCATGTGCCACGTTGGAACAGACTTTTCATCGCCTTGGATGTACGCAAAACGCATCACGCGTTTGATGTCGTATTCCTTTTTGAGGTAGACTGCGATGTCCTTCACCAACTTGAACTTGCGCTCATCCGTCTCCGTGTAGACCAAGATGATTTGATTGGCTCCTCGTAAGTTGACCCCTTTCTTCGGACGGTCTTGCGCCTTGGCCGACCGAAGCATGCGCTTTGCGATGCGCTGCTGCATGGATGTTGGTAAAAATTTCACGGCAGAGGTCTCTGGACAAATTTAATGCGAAGTTTGGCACGACATTCGCATAGTCAGAACTATCTAAAACGATTTGCTATGCGCATTCTCACTCCATCCCTATCTGTATCGTTCGTGGTTTCATTGGTGGTGCTCGTCATGACGGGCTGCTCGAATCCATTGGGCAAATCTGTAAAGGAACCTTTCACTGGGTCGAAGTATGAGTCGAACAATCGCTACTACCGCAGTACCGGGAAAGGTTCGAGTAAAATGGACAATGTGGCACAAAGCCAGGCGGAGCTGCGTGCCCGCCAACAATTGGCTCAGCAGGTGCAGACATATTTTGAAGTGGTGACCGACGACTATCAACGCTCAACGACAGGCGAGCACGTTGACGACGCCATGAGCCGTTTTGAAACCCTTGCCCGCGAAATCACCAGCGCTAAACTCGCTGACATTCGCATCATCGGCTCCGAAAAGTACCTAGCTGACGATGGTAGTTACACGTGCTACGTCGCCATGGAAATAAAGAAGAGTGCAATGTATCGCTACTTAAAAAAGCAGGCCAAGTTGGACAGTAAGATTTCCAAAGCCGAGCTGCAAGAGATTGAAAACCTTCTGGATCAGCTCATCGAAGAGTCAGAATCGGAGTGATTATTCAGCCTTAAGCAGGGGCTCAAATTGCTTTCTGAACTTCTGCATTTTCGGGGCGATTACAGCCCGGCAGTATGGCGCCTCTCCGTTGAGTTCGTAGTAAGCTTGGTGGTAATCTTCGGCTTCGTAAAAGGCTGATGCCGGAGCGATTTCCGTCACGATCCTGTTTTCGAATTCACCTTGAGCAAGTTGTAAAGACGCCTTTGCGGTGGCCTGTTGGTCCGCTGAGTTGTAAAAAATTGCCGACCGGTATTGGGTGCCAACATCAGCGCCCTGGCGATTCAAGGTTGTCGGATCGTGCGTGGCGAAGAAGACGGCTAAAAGCTCACTCAATGCTATTCGAGAGGCGTCGTAAGTGACCTTCACCACTTCGGCGTGACCAGTTCGCCCGGTGCATACTTCTCGGTAGCCAGGGTTTTTGATGTGTCCACCCATGTAACCCGATACAGCGGACTGGACGCCGTCCAATTGTTCAAAAACGGCTTCTACGCACCAAAAGCACCCAGCGCCGAGCGTGATGGTCTCCAGCGATTCCTTGTTTTCCATGTTTTCAACTTGCGAGTTGGCGGGAAGAGACAGTCCGACGGTCAGAACAAACCACGTTACCAGACCCATCGCATGGCGACCATGCGAAAGCCAACCTCGGGTTGTGCCGGTTTCCATAGGGCTTGGATGTCCGTTGCTTGAATACCGCATTCGAATCCTCGTTTTCCTGTTTTAATCATTAAACCGGCAGGAACCCGCGATGTTTCATCGCCCCACTTGCTGACGCCAATGTCTCCCCTGAGGAATCGAATGGGGGAAATGACAGCGGTCGCCCCGAAACGCGTGCCCGGGTTGCCCATGAGTTCAGGATTGTCAAATGAAGCTTCTGCTGCCACCATCAAGAAGCGTCCAAATTTCAACCCACCCCCCACTTGAAAAGCGATGCCATGGGGTACGGTTCGGATTTCATATTCGGCCTCATCGAACCACGTATTCGGGTCCATCGCACCAATGACAACATCCAAAATGTTCGTGGGGTCGGAAACAGGAGTAGTCCATTCCGAGAGCAACGTGTTCAGACTGTAACGTTCGCCACGCCATTCCATGGAGCCAATGTCCGTGAGCGAAGCCGAGGCCCATGCTTTGTCCTCCCATTCCACGACCCCTCCGAAGTCCAATGCCCAGCCCTGGCCCACTGGACCCCACATCCTCAATTGTTCGAAATCGGTAGGGAGGCCACCTGAAAGGGCAGCAATGCTCGAAACGTTGAACCCGTTGGAAAAGGCTCCAAACGCGTCCAAACCTTCCTCGGTATTTTGGATGGAGAAGTAGCCATTTCCGAGCAGCAACCGACCAGATGCACCGGTATGCAACGTTAGATCCCCGATTCGCCAAGCTTTCGACAGCCCTAGGCAATGGCTCCGGTGCCAGGAAAATCCGAGTCGCGTATCGGCTAATACTTGGGAAAGGATGGCGTCACCATCGAAGTTCAGTCCACCGATGAATCCCAGTAAGTCTTCAGTCGAAAATTCCCCCGTATTGGGAATCGTGTCACCGTTCGCTGTTACGAATGCGTCAAACCAGGTGGTCCACTGCGGAGCACCGCCTTGAACAAGAAGCCCCAAGGTTTCAGCACTAAAAAATGCTTCAGCTTGAAGGTGCTGGGTATTGGAATAGGCCACGCCCCACGTGTTCCATTTCTTTGCCCACGCAGCCGAAACAAAATCAGCATTGACTGCAAGGTGCTCATTGGACATGAGGTCTACGTAATCACTCCAATTTTGCGTGTCCCATGCGTCTGTCTCACCTTCTGTACGGTTCCAAATGCCGTCCCAGACGTCCTCTCGTTCTAAAACCGACGAGCTGATCCGAGCCCCCACTTCAAATCCGCCTGCCGCCGATTTCCACTGGTCTTCGAGCAATGGCGAAAATGTGAGGTGACCGGGATTCCAACCCAGTGAGCGGTAATCTCCAGAAAGGGCCATGGGCGTTCCTCCTGTGCCTGTCGTCAGGTAGCGGTTTTGGGTGAATCCAGGGAGAGAGGTGCTGAGAAATACGACGAGAATGAAAACGTGCGAAAGCGCCTTACTCCTGATTATACGAGGCAACTCGTTTGTTAAGGCTG
>CALKYI010000152.1 GCA_938003665.1 uncultured Flavobacteriales bacterium | reverse complement strand
TTCCGCTTGGGCCGCATACCGTTCTTTCGCCTCGCGCACAAACTCGGCCATCTTAGGTCCGACGAACTCGAGCCCTTGCTCTACAGCGGCGTCCTTGCCACGCTGCTTGTACAAGGTCCCAATGACAGCACGCTCGTCGTTGTCGAACAACGGAAACGACACCGCACCGGTGATGTGGCCCTTTTCGTACTCCTTTGGCGAACGGGTATCGAGGATGACGTGCGGCTGTTCAAACAACCACCGTCCCGGTGGACGTTGAACCGAAGCTTCCCTCATGCGTTTATCGGATGGCCCATTTCACGCCGCCCATGCCTTCCACTTGGAGGTGGTACACACCGGCAGGCAAGCCCAAGTCGAGTTCCGTTCGCGGCTGCGTCAAACGACCCCAGGCGACTTCGCGGCCGGCGCTGTCGTAGAGGCGATAAATGGCCCCCACCGATTGCGCAGGGACTATGAGGTCGCAGCGTCCGTTGTTCGGGTTGGGGAACAGTTGTGGACGCACCATGGCTTGCTCGAACACGTCATTTGCCCGGGGGATGTTGACGTTATCGATCCCCGTGTGGTTGCCGTAGCCTCCCTCGTTGACAAACGCCACTTCTAGACATGTCTCGGCGCCACCCGTCCAATCCGTCGGAAGTTCAATGCTGTGATTGTCCCACTGGATGGTGCCGCCCGTATCATACCAGAACCAGGTGTAGCAGCCGTCCACAGACAATTCCTCTCCGTAAGCCGACCAAAGCACCGTCCATTCACTGGCCCCGCCGGGACGGCCCCAAGCCGTCATGCCATCCACTTACTAAGCTTACTTGTGGGCCGCTACATCAAAGGTGACCTCTGAGAAGCCCGTAGGATTTAACGCTGTTGTGATCAGCATATCGTAGGCACCATCGGTATTGACCCAGTAATTGGGGAATTGCGCCACCCCGTTGTCGGTTTCAACCAAATCCCATGCATGCTCCCATGCGTGTCCATTGACTTCCATGCGCCAGTTGGCCGGAGGGAATTGCGGGCCATTGAAATCTTCGGACAAACCCGATTCCGGCACCACGGGCTCATTCACCACTTCGATCATGCCTTCCCACGCCCACGTGTCGCTGTTGCCGTTGACATCCGTCACGGTCAACGTCACCGGGTACACCCCCTCAGATTCATAGCCGACCAGTGCCTCTGCACCGGCGTCCTCCAACAACGCACCGCCCGGAAATTCCCAAGCATATGTCACGCCTTCGCACAGGGCCACCGGAACCGCAGAGAAGTGGATGGGCGAAACCTGGCACGGCGAAGCGAGGTTGATGCGCGTGCGGTCGGCCATGAATCCCGACAACACTTCCGACGGCGCATAAAACTCCGCCTGGTGCACGCCGCGGGTGCCGGCGGTACGGATGTGTCCGCCGCAGTAATCCGCTTGCATGAAGGTGCATACGTTGATCATGGGCAAGCCCGTATTGTACAGCAGCCAGTCGTCCATCTCCGCATCGCGGTAGTAGACAGCCTGTGTGGTGCCAATGTAGACGCCGCCGTTGGTGCCGCGCTGGTGCGCGAGGCTGACGACCCGCTGGCCGGCAATGGTCGGCGTTGACCAGTCCTCCCATGTTTCGCCCGCGTCCTCGGAACGCAGGATTTTGTGGCCGTTCTGGTTGCCCGTGAGTACGCACCAGAGTTTATCGGGGTTGGTCCCATCGACATCGAGGTAGATGGGCTGGTTGTTGTTGTTCCCGTTTTCACCTGGCGTTGGAGAAGCCAATTCCCACGTGGCGCCGCCGTCGGTTGAGCGGTGCACCCGCCACAGCGAGCCGCTCTGTTTGTGGCTCACGTAGATGCGGTTGCGGTCGCGCGGGCTGACTTTGACCGAGATGATTTTTTCTCCGCCAAAATCGTTGACCAGTACCCAGCTCGCGCCACCGTCCTCTGAATACCAGAGCTCCGAACCGACCGGGCTGTACATGCAGTTGTAGCACGTGGGATCCCACTCGAGGTTGCCGTATTCACCGAACCAATAGGCCGTGTTGGGCTTTTTGGAGCCGTCAAACGGCATCGCATCGATGCGGTCAAAGCGGTCGTTGGTGAACCGGAAAGCCCCGCCGTCGTGGTAGCCACGGGTAGCATCACCCGGGTTGATGAAGCCTCGGAAGTTGTCTCCAGCCAATTCAGCCAACCAGCCGCCGGAACTGTCCCCTTCGGCGCCCCAGTGGTACAAATCGGCATTGCGGATCAGCGTGCCGTTGTGGTACGTACCACCAACCATGACGTCCGGCCCACGCCAGCCCGATTGCCAACCCCAAAAGTCCGTTCCGTGCAATCCGTACATACGCGGCTCCATGTGGTCGCCTTCGTCGGCTGAGTAGTAGAGACCGCCGTCCGAGGCCACCCACATGTCCACCGTTCCGTCGGTGCGCGTGAAGAATTGGATGTCATGCACGTCCGCGTGGGTGTACCGATCCGCCGTGAATTCGCCGGCCCAGGTGACCCAGTGGCCGTTGAGCGACCAGTCCGAGCCACCGTTTTCCGAACGCCACACACAAATGCCCGCAGCGAACTGCCGATCAGCGTCGGTGGGGCTCACGTCAAGGGCCAGGTCGTAGTAGTACTGCCCGCCATCGCCAGAGCCGTCTTCGCTCCAGCCTAGGATGTTCGGGTTTGTGCCGGCTTCCCACGGACCGCTGGGGCCGTCGCCGCAGCACATGAATTCAAATGTTTCGCCTGCGTCGTAGCTCTGGTACATGCCGTACAAGCCTCCGCCATCGGGCGTCGAGCCTGCAGCGAGCACGACCACTCGGTCGGGGTCTGCCGGTGTCACGGCCAGCTCGCACCGGCGCTGCCCGTCATCGCTGCCCACACTGGGCCAGCCTGATGCGCCCGTAGCGAAGGATACACCACCGTCTGTGGAACGCTTGAAGACCGTGCTTTCGCCGAGCAATTGGATGGTGTAGCAGATGGACGGGTCCGTCGGGTGAAAGGCCAGTTCCATGTACTCACCGGAGGCCACTTGAATCATGGTCTCGCCGTCGTTTTCACTGCGGAACAGGCCGTAGTTTGTGGCGGCAAACAGCTGAGGCTCCTCCCCTTCCACCACCGGCGAAAAGATGACGTCCCGGTACCACCGGTCGGCACCTTGAAAAGTCGAATTGCCGCACTCTTCCCATGTGAGGCCGCCGTCGGTCGTCCGCCAGAGTTGACCCGAACCGGCCCCCACAAAAACGCGGTCCGGATCCAACGGGTGAATCGCGACGCTGTACACGCTGGTGAGCGGCAAGTCGCGGGTCATGAGTTCCCAATGGGCTCCGTGGTCGACGCTTTTCCACGCCCCGGCCGTTGCGGTGCCGCACCACACCACTTCGTGATTGGATGCGGACTGCTCCACCGTGTAGACGTGGCAAGCACCGGGGCTCTGCACTTGAAATTGCATGGCGACTTCCGGGTCGTAACTCCATGGGCCGAGCTCCTCCCACTCTCCGGTGAGGCGATTGGCGGCTTCTGCGTGCGCAGCGGCATAGGCATGGGTCACTTCCGGCGCTGGCAGCTCCGCATTGCGCATCCAGCGCTTGTAGAATTGCGTGTCGCGGTTCTTGACGAACGTATGGTCGACGTAGTACGCTTCGTATGCCGCCCGAACCGCCTCATGCGAGGCTTCACCGCTGTACATCAACTGCACCCACGCTGGGGCATCGACCGATGGGCGGTAAGCGGTTTGGGGAACGTGTTGGGCGTTTGCCGCTGTCATGAGCAAAATGCCCAGGGCAAACGTGCAGAGTTGAATTCGTCGCATGCCCAAAAATAAGCGAGCAGCGGCCGGAAAAAGAAAGAGCCGCCCGTTGCGGGGCGGCTCTCTCGTTCAAGTGAAATTTGGATGGTTGGTCCAAATGGTTGGTTCATTATTCAGGGCACGCCGTTCCGTAGTACTGGAAGAACGTGAGGAGGTCACTTACATCGATGAACAAGTCACCATTGATGTCACCCGGACATGCATCCGGATAATCGCAACCGCCTGGGAAGTTGGCTCCCGCATCGAAGTTCAATCCCTCCGGATCCATGCAGCCTACGATGAGGCATGACCCGTCGTCAGAGGTTGCTGAAGCGTCGTAGTTGCACGCGAGCTCATTCATGCAGCCGGCGAACTCACACGAACCGTCGTCGCCGAAGGCATTCGGGTTGTAGTTCGTCGCGTCGACACTGGTGCAGCCTGCGTACAAGCACGAACCGTTGTCTTCTTCAGCCGCCACATCGAAGTTCGAAGCAGCAGGATCGGTACAGCCCTGGGTCGCGCAATCAAATTCACACGACATATTGTCGTAAGTGGCGGCTGGGTTGTAGTTGGTCGCTGCTTCGTACATGCAACCGGCTACAACACATGAGCCATCGTCAACGTTGGCACCTGGGTCAAAGTTGTCCGCGTCAGGATTCGTACAACCGGTGTACTCACACAGGGCCTCCTGGTCACCTGTGTTGGCTTGTGGATCGTAGTTCGAAGCCATGGTGTCGTAGCAACCGGTGTACAAGCAGAGAGCTGCTTGGTCACCCGTGTTCGCCTGTGGGTCGTAATTGTCCGCAGCCTCGTCCATACAGCCTGTGTACAAGCACGTACCGTCGTCGGCGTTGGCGCCATCGTCGTAGTTGTCGGCAGCTGCATCGGTACAACCGAAGTAGACACACAGTGCTTCTTGGTCACCGGTGTTGGCCTGGGCGTCGTAGTTGTCAGCCTCAGGGTCCATGCAACCCGTGTACAAGCAGCTTCCGTCTTCTACGTTGGCTCCAGCGTCGTAGTTATCGGCGTCTGGATCCATGCAACCGAAGTACTCACACAATGCCTCCTGGTCGCCCGTGTTGGCTTGGGCATCGTAGTTGTCGGCATCGGCGTCGTAGCAACCCGTATACAAACACTCCTCAGCCTGATCGCCTGTGTTGGCCTGCGCGTCGTAGTTGTCCGCTTCCGGATCCATACAACCGGTGTACAAGCACGAACCGTCGTTCAAGTTTGAAGCCGGGTTGTAGTTGTCCGCCGTTTCGTCTGTACACCCTTCGTAAATACATCCGAGGTCGTCAAAGTTGGCCGAAGGATCGTAGTTCGAAGCCATTTCATCCGTACAACCACCTGCAATCAATGGGAATGTCAATTCTACATCTTCATATTGCTCTAACTGACCACCCAACTCAAATTGGACGTTGTAGCGCAGGAACATGACACCGTTGGTCGTGAATTGACCGACAAGCAAACGGCCTTCTGCATCAGGCACCCCTTGGGTTTCTGAAGCGCCGGGGTTCAAGAAGATCTGCGCACCTGCTTCAGTATCAATGATCATGTCCTCGCCTGCGTTGAATGAAGGCAGGTGCAGGTACATGTTTTGCTGCGCCAAGGCGTTGTAATCACCAGGAGCCGCGCCAATGGTCAACCACGAATCGTATTCCAATTCAGGGAAATAGCTAAAGAAGCCCGGGTTGATGTTGCCACCAAAGTCCTCACCGAGGGGGTGCTGGTAGAATGTTCCGGTTGTCGTCGTCCACCAAGGGTAGTCCGCATCGCCGAACAAGGCCGTCATGTCCACCGCAGCGCCTGGCTCAAACTGCGCATAGACGCGGTAGGTGGTGTTGCCTTCAACGGTGTTTTCACCGACCACTTCATACGTGAGGCCCTGGAAAGAGCCATCTCCCCAGATGCACGAGCCGTCGTCGTTCGTCGCCAATGGATCGTAGTTCGTTGCGGAAGCCGAGGCACAGCCGGGCACTTCATCACACTCGTCCACGCCGTCGCCTTCGTAGTCGCCGTTGCAGTTGCCGTCGCAGTCCGAGAATGGACCCGCATATTCACACGTTTCCGGTACGTCTACATCGGCAGTTGGATCGTAGTTACAAGCGAGCTCGTCGAAGCAACCCGCGTCCTGGCACGAGCCGTCTTCATCCGTAGCGTTTTCGTTGTAGTTGTAGGCAGCCTCTTCTGTACAGCCGGGAATCTCCTGGCCGTCGCAGATGCCGTCGCCGTCGACATCGCTGTAGCAGTTGCCATCACAGGCTACGTGCTCCGTGCTGTAGTAGCAGGTGCCGTCGTCGTCTGTGGCTTCCAAGTCGTAGTTACACGCCGTTTCGTCCGTGCAGCCCACACCAAAGGTTGGGAACACGAGGTTCAAGTCCGTCGCGTAGTGCGTTTCGCTCGTTGCGTCGCGGAATTGCAAGTTGTACTTGACCGAAACCACACCGCTGGTCGTGAATTGACCCAACAGCATCTGGCCATCTTGGACGAAGGACAATGCGCTTCCATCCGGTCCTGGGATGTAATACAAACTTGCACCCACTGCCGTGTTCACGAGAACGTTGGCGCCTTCCGCTTCAAAGTCCGTGAAGAAGTTGGCCAATCCCACCGTTTGCAATTCAATCGGTGAACCGGGACCACCGCCCAAGGCGAGCCACGAATCATATTCCAACTCAGGGAACATCGCGAAGAATGCCGGTTTGATGGAGTGCGCCAAGAGGGCACCGTTGGGATCTTGGTGGAATAGCTCGGTGGAGCTGATTTCCCAAGGCTCATCAGCAGTACCGTAGCTGGCCACAACCTGGATCAACGTGTCCGGGTTGAAGTTGGCGTACAAGCGGTACGTCGAGGTTCCTTCAATCAAATCGTGTCCCACCAATTCGTAGCTCAGCCCCGTGAACAAGCCTTCGGGCCACATGCAGGATCCGTCGTCATCTGTAGCAGCCGGATCGTAGTTGGTCGCTGAAGTTGACGTACAACCAGCCGTCTCTGCATCATTGCAAATGCCATCGCCATCGTGGTCGGCCAAGCAGTCGCCTGCGCAATCCTCACCGGCAGCAGGGTATTCGCATGAGCCATCCTCGTCGGTTGCATCCTCATCGAAGTTGCACGCTGCTGCATCGGTGCAGCCGGGCACTTCAAACGGGTTGCAAATGCCATCACCGTCGGTGTCGGCAATGCAGTCGCCTTCGCACGTGTAGCCGGGCTCGGGCAAATTGCCTTCACAGTCGCACGCGCCTGGGGCGATGCCATCTCCACCGCAAACGCCGCATTCGTCGTTCACCGTGCAAGAGCCGTCGTCCTCGGTCGCTTCACTGCTGTAGTTGCACGCCGTTTCATCGGTGCAGCCCAAGACTTCAAATTCGTCGCAGATGCCGTCGCCATCGGCGTCGTTCAAGCATACACCTTCGCAGTCGTAGCCCGCTTCAGGTCCGTTGCATTCACAGTCGCAAGCGCCTTCGGCAATGCCGTCACCGCCGCAAACGCCACATTCGTCGTTTTGCAAGCACGAACCGTCATCGTCCGTTGCCATCGGGTTGTAGTTGCACGCAGTCTCGTCAGTGCAGCCGTCAAGCGGTGGCATGTAGGTGCCAGTCGTGAAGTACAATTCACGGTTCTCCATGGTGGAAGAGCCACCCTGGCGCCATTGCATGTTCCACAAACCACTGATGTCGCCAGGCTCACCAGCTTCGTCGTCAGTTACGGTCAACTGGGCCAAGAGCACGCGGCCGTCTTCACCAGCGATGGCGAGCGGGTTGGTGCCCGGCGCAGCCATGTACCAGCTTCCGCCAGCAGGCGAATTCAACACAAATCCATTGCCTGCCTGGAATTCAGCAAATGCATCGGACATACCAATGGAGCTAACAGGCTCGTCGTTGGTGCTTTCCGAACCAATGGTCAACCAGCTGTCGTACTCCAGGGTAGGATCGATGGAGAAGAAGGTCGGGTTGATGCCGCTGCCCAAGTTGGAACCAACCGGGTTCTGGTAGAATGCCGTAGTCACTTCGAGTTCGAGTTCTACCGGGTTGGATTCCGCTGACCCCACTGCGAAGAGGGCCGTGGCTTCGTCATCGGCGTTTTCGAAGTAAGCGTAAACGCGGTAGGTGGTTCCCAAGTCAGTTTCCGCGTGCACTTCAGCGTGCAAGAATGGGAAAGCGGGAACATCACATGAACCGTCGTCGTCTGTCGCGGCCGGATCGTAGTTGATGGCCAATTCATTGGTGCAACCGGGCGTTTCAAAAGCATCACAAATGCCATCACCGTCAGCGTCGCTCAGGCAGTCACCATTGCAGTCGTAACCAGCTTCTGGAAGGGTGCCTTCGCAGTCGCAAGTTCCCTCAGGGAAGCCGTCGCCACCGCATTCACCACATGCGTCCAATTCAGCGCATGATCCGTCGTCTTCGTTCGCTTCAGCGTTGTAGTTGCAAGCCGTTTCGTCCGTGCAACCGGGTACTACAGGGATGCACACCGCGGTGCATTCACCGGCGCAGTAAGCCACCGTCTGGGCTTCCTCACCTACGTCAACGCCGTAGTTGCCTCCGCCTTCGCCGTTAGGCAGGTCGGGGTTGGTGCTGCATTCTGCAGGCGCGTTGATGACTTGGCCCCAGCCTGACCATCCGTCAGCAGGACCTGTCACCGCAATGACAAACTCAAAAGAGGTGTTCTCCTCGAACAACGCTGAACCGGTGTAGATGCCGTCCGCGTCGTCATCTGCGAGGGTCACGCCCCAGCCGCTCCAGCCATTCCAGCTGCCATTGATCACAACGTTGTCGTAATCAGCATTGGGGTAGTCGGAGTTGTTCATGTCAATCTCGAACGTCACCGTTTCGAAGAATTGCTGCTCAGAACATGGGATGCACGAGCC
>CALKYI010000151.1 GCA_938003665.1 uncultured Flavobacteriales bacterium | reverse complement strand
TTGGATGTGGCCATCGATTGCATGTCCACGAGCGTGGCGGATTATGATGGCGACTTGGATTCCGATGTGTATTTAACGGCCTTTGCGGAAGACATGAACTGGCTCATGCTCAACGACGGGGAAGGAAACTTTGGCATCGATGACGAGGAGGGCGATGTCCCCATGAACCAAGTGCAGGTGGATGCGATCTGCTGGGCGGCCAATTGGTTGGACGTGGACAACAACGGTTGGGAAGACTTGCACGTCGCCAATGGGTACAGCGTGTACACCAATTACCCGCAGGTGCTGGGCATTTACAACGACGAGCCAGATGCCTTGTTTTACAACACCGCTGGTGAATTTACCGAAGCCGATGAGCCGCAGTTTCAGACGGAGAGCACCCTCTCATTCGCCACGGCGGTTGGGGACTACAACCGCGATGGTTTCCCGGATTTGGTGTCCCATGCTGTAGGGGAATTTGCGCAAGTGCTGCGCGGTACCCCCAACACCAACAACTGGGTGAAAATTCTCCTCGAGGGAACCGAGAGCAACCGGGACGGCATCGGTGCCAAAGTCATCGTTCATGCAAGTGATGGGTCGTCCCAGTTGCGCATGACATATGCCGGTGAAAACTACCTGGGCCAAAACAGCCGATGGGAAGCCTTCGGCATGGGCGAAGCGCTGGGCATATCTTCCGTGGAGGTGCAATGGCCGAGCGGCACGACCACTACCCACACCGGCATTGTCATGGATCAGCACTGGTTGCTGGCTGAGGACGGAACTTCCACACAGCTTTGGCAAATTGATCCGTGTTTGTCTGGCGGGTTGTGTCCGGGATGCATGTACCCGGAGGCCTGCAACTTTCATGAAAACGCCAACGTCGATGACGGCTCGTGCACGTTTGATTGCTTTGATGTCCCGAATTCATGCGGACCTGGAACGGTCTGGGACGAGGCGATGGGGTGGTGCGTGAGCGCCACGGACTGTCCGTACGATTTCGACGGCAGCGGCTACGTCACGGTTGCGGACCTCTTGATTTTTCTGATTGCTTTCAATCAGCCGTGCCCAAACTAGGGAGGTGCTGATCGAGTAAGTACACCGCCGCCGCAAACGTCGCTGCGCCGAGTTCTAGCTCCCGCTTGTGGACGTTTTCGAACACGTCTTGTGAACTGTGGTGGAAATCAAAATACCGCTGCCCATCCGGACTCAACCCCATCATGGCGGGCCGAGGCGTCAGAGCTTTTAACGGTCCAATGTCCACGCCGGCGCCTCCGCGTCGGAATTGGTGAACATTGTAGGGGTCAAATAGGGGACTCCACGATTGGATGAGCGCCGTGGGTTCATCGGCGGCATCGATTCGAAAGCCCCGCGGTACAAACCCGCCCGCATCCGATTCTAGCGCTGCGACGTACCGCAAATTGGTCGTAGCGTGGTCTTCCTGTGCCCGCGCAGCGTAGGTTTTGCCGCCGCGGTTTCCGTTTTCTTCGTTGATGAACAAAACGAATCGAATGGTTCGCCGAGGAGTGTAGCCCAGCGCCTTCAATATGCGCAGGACTTCGAGCGTGTGCACAATGCCGGCACCGTCGTCATGGGCGCCTTCCCCGATGTCCCACGAATCCAAATGGCCACCGAGCGTGATGATTTCGTGGGGTAATTCACTTCCGCGCCATTCGCCGATGACGTTGCCTTGTTCCACATCAGGGAACGCTCGGCAGTTCATCTCGAGCACCACCTCCAAGTCGGGGTGTTCCTTGAGTTGGTTGGCGAGCCAGCTCGCGTCCACCGTCGAAATGGCCGCACTGGGAACGCTGTCAGTACCTTCTTGGTAGTACATGGCGCCCGGATGTGGTAAGGTGTCCAGGGCGTGGGTCATGGACCGCACCAGCGCTCCCACAGCACCGACTTCCGCAGCAGCGATGGCTCCCCGTCCACGCTGGTCCACCGCTCCGCCGTATGCGGCGCCGGTATTGATGAGCACAGGATCCATGGGGCGGTTGAACAGCACGAGCCGCCCCTCCACATCCTCTCTGGGCAATTCGCCCAGTCGATCCAGGGACTTGACTTGCACCACTTGGGCACGGAGCGGTGCATCGTTCGGCGTACCCACCGACCCGCCGAGCGCCGTGACATGCAGCGGGTGCGCTTCTCCATCGATGATGGCTGTGGCTGTCGCCACGGTTCCCCGTGTCCAACTGGGTACTTGCACCGGCATGACCCAGACAGAGTCAGCCCCGTATCCTTCCAGTACACCTTGACCCCAGTCCATCGCATCGAAGGCGCTTTGTGAACCGCTCAGGCGGTGGCCGATGTCTTTGGTCAGCTGGCGCAAGTTTTCATGCGCTTCCCCGCGGGCAAGGGCTTCGTCGTATATCGCTCGGATGAAGGCACTGTCACCGGCGTGTTGCAGGGGGTGAGCGGGAGTTTGTCCGTAGGCGAATTGGGCGAGGCCGCCCACAACGGCCAAGAAGGTGAGAATGCTGCGCATGCTCGAAAATACGCCAAAGGACAGGGCGCACTCAAGCCGTGCTGTACCTTTGCTTCACATTCATTTCACCATGCGCCACAACCTTTCTGAAACCACCGAATTGCTCCGGGACCGACGCAGCATCAGCCCCGAACGTTACTCCACGCGCAAGGTGCACAAGGAAATCGTTGAACAAGTCTTGACCAACGCCACATGGGCGCCTACCCACGGCATGACGCAGCCGTGGCGATTCAAGGCCTACGTTGGCGACGGCATGAAGCGCATCGGACCCAAGCTGGCAGAATGGTACGCTCAACATGCCGGCGAGCAAGCATCTGCGAGCAAGGTGGCCAAGTTGGAGGCGCGGGGCGAAAAGGTGTCCGCTCTGGTTGTGCTGGGACTGGAACCCGATCCCAACGGACGCATCAGCATCGAGGACGAGCGCATGGCCGTCGCTTGCGCTGCGCAAAACATGTACCTCACGTGTACAGCCCACGGCATTGGAGGATTTTGGTCCACGCCTAAGTTCTTGCAACTGCCCGAAGTGAAAGCATTTGTTGGTCTGCCTGAAAACGGCGAGGTCCTCGGTATTTTCTACATGGGGTACCCGGAAGACGGTGCGTGGCCGAAGAGCCACCGCAAGCCGTTGGAGTACGTGACGGATTGGAACGAATAGAACGCGCTATTGCGGGAGGATGATGCGGAATTCCAGCGCAAATCCGGCCTGGGGCATGAAGAGCCGAACATTGGCTTTTTCGAGATCCCGCTCCCACTGAGCCTCGCCCCATCGATTGGTCGACCATTCTCGCCACCAGATGCACCCGGCATAGAGCCCTGCTTTTTTGGCGTCCGCCGGCCGGTACAATGCGCCAATCTCGGCGCGAAGTGGAACCGTCCAACGCCGTTGCCGGTTCTCCTCCACTTGGTATTCGTGGTAGATTAGTCCAATTTGTTGGTACCCGGTGGTGAACACGTCGCTCAACAAAAAATCAAGGCATACCCCGCCTCCGTCGAGTAGCTCCCAGCGTTGGTTCATGGGGACTTTGGTCTGGGCCAGCAGCGGGAGTCGGTAACGTCCCGCTCGCAAGGACAAGGTGTCCGCCGTTTCCTCGGCGCTGATCTCTGAAACGAAGGTCAGGCCCCAATCGGAGCGCATGCGGAGCGTTTCGAGCCCGGTTTCGATGCTCCAGCTGCTGCCCTTGAAATTTCGGTGAAGGCGGAGTCCAAACCCACTGCCGGTTTGTGGTTGCCATTGCAACGTCAGCCCCTCGTCGTCGGCCTGGATGGATTCGTAGCCCACGGCCTCCAACGGGAAGACGCCTACAGTACTTACTCCGAGTTCCCACTCAGGTGTGCGCCCTTGCGCGTTCCCTGCATTGCTCAACGCTCCCACAAGTGCAACGAGCAGCACGGCCCCGGTGATAATGAGCAAGGCGTAGCGCAACCCCGCAACGGGAATGAACTTGGTTCGGTGTTGGGCGTGCACCAGGTGGTTGCAGCGCAGGGCTTCCCGGAAATGGGTCCGGGGCACGCCAAAGAGCCATTGGTCGTCCTCTTCGTGTCGTTCGAACGGTACTTGAGCGGTACGAAGCATGTGCTCGTATTCCTCCGCATGCTCCGATTCTCTAAATGAGAACACGTAATACCGGTTGTCGCCGGGGTGGATGAAGTAATTGGTCCAACGCATGCCGAATGCGAAGGTATGGATTCCATTGGGCCCACTAAAAACGAAAAAGGCCCGGGACGAGCCCGGGCCTTGGTTTCAATTTCTCACTTGACGTTACAATGTGGCTACAATGTGAACGTCGAGT
>CALKYI010000150.1 GCA_938003665.1 uncultured Flavobacteriales bacterium | reverse complement strand
GGAATTGAAAATGAGGGTTTAACCTTCTGCGTCGGTGGAGGAACTCATGGTGTGGAAGACGTTCTGTACATCATCGTCTACCTCCAGTCGCTCAATAAGCTTTTCGACTTCGGCCGTGGCTTCAGGATCCAATTCCTTGGTGGTGTTCGGAACGCGCTCGAGCCCGGACTCCACAATCTCCATTCCGTCCGCTTCCAATTTCGTCTGCAGTTGGCCGAAGGATTCGAACGTGCCCGTGATGACCAACGCATCCTCATCCGCACTCAATTCCTCTGCGCCGTAGTCAATCAATTCCAATTCCAGTTCCTCTGCATCGACGCCTTCCGCCTTGATCTTGAAGAAGCACACGTGGTCGAACATGAATTCAACCGACCCGGAAGTGCCGAGGTTGCCGTTGCATTTGTTGAAGTGGCTGCGGACGTTGGCCACCGTACGGTTGTTATTGTCCGTTGCCGTTTCGACGAAAACAGCGATGCCGTGTGGCGCGTACCCTTCAAAATTGACCTCTTTGTAGTCAGAGGTGTCCTTATCCGTTGCTTTCTTGATCGCGCGCTCGACATTGTCTTTGGGCATGTTGGCAGCCCGGCAGTTCTGCAGCACAGCGCGCAAGCGCGGGTTCATGTCGGGGTCGGAGCCATTGCCTTCACGGATGGCGATGATGATGTCCTTGTTCAGGCGTGCGAACGTCTTGGACATCGCTGCCCATCGCTTGAATTTGCGTGCTTTTCGGAATTCAAAGGCTCTTCCCATGGTTCAGTGCTTTTCGCAAATATCGCACCTTCAGGCTATTTGGCAATTCGCTTCAGGCCGGGACGGAAATTCCTCCTAATTTTGAACCAATGCGCACGGTGTACACCCTTTTCATTCTCGTTGGATTGACCGCTTGCCGGTATGATGTGGAAGACACGCTGTACGGATCGAATTGCCCGGATGCGATCGAAGCCTATGAGGGCAGTGTCCGGCCATTGCTCGAAGCGCACTGCACGGGTTGCCACAGCGGCGCCTTTCCCGAAAGCGGTCTAGACCTAACGACGTATGCTTCGGTGCGTCAAGCCACCTTGGAAGGCTCGTTGTTGGAGGTGCTTACGCTGCCGGAATCCAACTCGCGTTCAATGCCCCCGAATGGAGCATTGGATTCGTGCCAAATCGTCCTCCTTGAAAATTGGGCAGCATTGGGCGCCCCTGAATTCTAAACCATGACCAGAACTCTCACACTCCTTCTCTCTTTGGCATGCGCCCTATCGTTCTCAGCGTCTGCCCAGCAATACATGACACGAGAAGGGCATGTGCGGTTTTTCTCGACCACGCCCATTGAGGACATTGAAGCCGAAAATCACCAAACGACGGCCTTGTTGCAAGCTGACGGCGCTTTTGCGTTTCGGGTTCCTGTGCTGGGGTTTCGGTTTGAGAAAGCACTAATGGAAGAGCACTTCAACGAAAATTACTTGGAGTCACACACCTACCCCAACGGTTCGTTCGAAGGCAGCATCGATGACTTCACGGACGCATTGAAAGACGGGGAATCCCACAACGTACTGGCCAAAGGCGTTCTCACCATTCACGGGGTTGAACAACAACGAGAGATTGCCTCGATGGTGCAATGGAACGGCACCGGTTGGGACATTGAATCGGTCTTTACGGTCGCACCCGCGGACCACGACATCAACATCCCCAAAGTGGTGCGCAACAAGATTGCCCCCACCATCGAAGTCACTGTTCAGGCGAACCTAAATCCACGATGATGCGCACATTGAAAGCCTTCCTTGTTGGCTGCGTTTTGGCTCTCACCGCATTGCAACAGCCCGCTCAATCGCAGAGTTTGTTGGATGGAATCGAAGTCGCCCCGCTTGTCGTAACACCGGTGTCTGCCACGTTCAAGGACACGCGGATCATCAATGCCCAGAGCAACGAGACACCAGGCAAAAAAGTCTTGCACTTTGTCATCGCTCACCGTTTTGGTCAGATCAATGAGGGCGCATACGCCTTGTGGGGTCTGGACAATGCGAGTATGCGCATGGCTTTCGACTATGGCATCACGGACCGGTTGGCTGTCGGTGTTGCCCGAAGCACGTTTCAAAAAACCTACGAGGCCAACATCAAATGGCGGGCATTGCGACAAAACTCCGACAGCAGCATGCCTATCAGTGTTACACTCTACTCCGTGGCGATGGCCAATGGCCTGAGGTGGAGCGACCCCACACGAGAAAATTACTTTTCTTCCCGATTGAGTTATGTCAATCAAGCCGTCATCGCCAAAAAGTGGGGATCCAAGCTGAGCCTCGCCCTTATCCCTTCATTCATCCACCGAAATCTTGTGGAAAGCCTTTCGGATGCACACGACCAGTGGACCCTCGGGGCGGGCGGGCGCTACAAGGTCACCTCAAGGGCGAGCATCAATGCCGAATACCACTATGCGATGGCCGGATTGCCCACGGATCACGTGAACAGTTTATCACTTGGCATGGATATTGAGACAGGAGGTCATGTCTTCCAGCTACACGTCACAAATTCCCAGGGCATGTTCGAACGGGCATTCCTCACCGAGACCGGTGGACGGTGGCGGGACGGCGCCCTTTATTTTGGCTTTAATTTGAGCCGAGTTTTTGATTTGTAAATACAACCTCGATGAACACATTCCTTCCCTCCCTCTTGTTGGCATCGGCGTTGGTTGGAGTTCAATATGCTTCCGCCGCCACCTGCCCCACTGATTCCACTGAGACCCGCTCCGAGCGACCCGTTGAATCCAAAGGAAATTGGAGCGGACTCTCCTTCAGTGCTTTGTCCATGGCCCAGTTCCAAGGCAATTTGGAAGACTACAATGCGACATGGGGCGCCCGTGAAGACCTCGGGCTCATCACAGACGATGCGTTGGAATCCTTCCGACTGTCCATCAACCCCTTCGAAAAGCGGCAAAAACTGCTGGGGGAATTTTTCGGCATCACCACCGGAATTGGATTCGACTGGATTCGGCTTGGAATTGCGACCGACCGCGTATTGGGATACGATGAGTCGACCGAAACGGTTGTAGCAACGGTGCTTGAACCCAACACTGTCGATGTAACGGTCAACCGCATCAACGCCGTTTACTTGCGCGTACCGCTGTTGGCGTCTGTGCACCTCTTTCGCACCGGTGGCAGTGGGTTGCACGCAGAGGGAGGCATGGTTGCTGGGTACTTGCTCCACGGCAAATACAACCGCGAATACCAAGCTGGGGCTACAGACACAGTCACTGAAGAGGACTTTCCCGTCTCACCGCTGCAGCTGAGCGCACGCATTGGAGTCGGATTTGGCAAAGTAAGCTTGTTGGGTGAAGCGGCGTTGCTGCCGTTTTTTGATGAAAACCCAGCTGATTCACCAAGCATGCACAGCTTCACGGTGGGCATACAAGTCGCTTTGGCCGATTGAACCGTGGCCGATTGAACCAACCGCGGATTGGGTTGTTCGATTGGCGTGTCTAGTTCGAATACCCTCTTCATCGCTGGCAATCCCCACGCCGACAGGTCAGCCTTCATTGCCGCAATTCAACCCTCCATTCAAGCACATGGAGTTGAGTGGATCGCTTTGGCCGACGAAACAACCGATGGCCACTTCGATGTTCCCGGGTTTCAAGCGCGACTGACGCAGGCCTCTGCCATCATCCTGCATTTTCCCCTGTATTGGTACAGCCCGCCGGCCCTCGTCAAGCAATGGCTCGATTCCATTCTCACTTCAGGTTGGGCTTTCCCC